>NZ_JABDQL010000073.1 GCF_013042245.1 Winogradskyella sp.
TGAAAAATTGATAGCAAATTATGTTAAGGAACAAGGTGTTGAAAAGGATTATAAAAGTTTGAAAAAGAATAATCAATTGAAATTATTTTAATGCCTCGTGGGCTTGCCCCGAGGATTATTTACTTAAATGTATCTATTTTATTAAATTGGTACAATAAAAAAGCAAAGAGCCATTGCCTTAGCCTGTCTTGAGCCTGTCGAAAGGCTCAAACAACTATTCCGCCACAAAACCAACGCCTTGCTATGTTACATAATGCGTAGTTATGGTACTTCCTCGCACCACCAATGGCGTAGCCATAACTGTCATTATGTAAAATAGCCGCTTCTGCCCACGCGCAATACAGTACACCAATTCATATTCTGCATAACATTTAGACATCAGTACATAAGGCTATATTTCAACATTTGTACATAAAAGTTTATATTCGTTATCTCATTCATCTGCACAAAAACCTCACTAAGCCTGTATTGAGCGCAGTCGAAATATCCAAGTATTCCTTAGCTCAATTATTTGTTTGTTTCATTTCGTTAACAAATATCATAGTCCACTTTTCCCCACCACCCTTTTCAGCGGATATAAAAAAAAAGGTTCATAAAATGTAGTAATACGCCATAGCACATTACTTTTTCTCGCTCGCCCTGTCTCGAGCGCCAGTCGAGAGGTCAAAAAGCAATAAGCTATTGTCTAAAAGTCCTGTATAAGTAGCTTGTTTAAATGCTGTTTTATCAGACAACTATTTAAAACGCTACCCATACAAACGCTTCACCCAACGCTCAATACAGAACTAAAACCTATTTTTTTAAGTGTTAATTCCCCATAAAAGTGTTTTATTTTCGTTCTAAATTTAATATTATGATAACAAAAACAATCCAAATTACAGAAGTATCAGTTGATGAATTAGCAGATAAAGTAGCCGATAAGCTATTGCTTAAAATAAAAAGCTATTTAGATGATTTAAGCACTAAAAAAAACGATGTCTATTTAACAAGGCAAGAAACAGCAGATTTTTTGAAGATTAATGCAACGACACTTTGGAATTGGACAAACAAAGGTAAAGTCATTAGTTATGGTTTAGGGCATAGAAGATATTACAACAAGCAAGAAATTATAGACACATTAAAAAAGAATCAATTGTTATTAAAATAAAAAAAGGTAGCAAATATATGTGGCTACCTCTACCAGCCGCACAAGGCTATAAAGGTCAAGCCCTACGGGTTTTGAATAAAACTTTTTTACAATATTTCTGCTATTTCATTATACATTTTTACTCAAAAAACTTTTACCCAAAAACCTTGACAGCCTCATCCACGCCACAACATTAGAGGCTATCTTTTTTTCTTTTCAAAAAAAATAATGGTGCGAAGCGTAGCGAAGCAATTTTAAATTGGATAGCTATGTCAACTTTTGAACTGAAAACACACCAAATCGGAAAAACCTACTCTAAACCTCATTTTTTCATCCTAAACAAAGGGCTTAACAGCGGAAAACCACTCGCAAATCCCTGTCCTAACTGTTTTGTAGTCACTGCCGAAACCGAAGAAGCAAAAAACACGCTTTTTCATTTATCTATGATGTTGCAAATAGGCGGTTTTTACGCTTATTATTTAAAAGGTAGTGTTATTCCGTTTATCTCAATAGATGATTGTAGAAACACGCTAAAAAAAGGCTTAAAATCAGGCGATAATATCGCTAATCAGATGCAAAAACATATTAAAGCGGTTGAGGTTATCAATAGAAAAGAAAAAGAGCTTCAAAATGTCATTGATAAAATGGCAGTTTTAAAGGTGGCATATATTCGTAATTGTTTTAAACTAATGCAAACTAATGAAGCATAGCGCAAAAGCGTCAAAAGAGCCTGAAACCTTAACAAAATGGCATTATTTTCGTTATATTATAAAGGTGAATAAAGTTTAAAAGCAATATCAAGTCCGTACCAAATCCGAACGTGTAATTTTTAAATTGTTTTTATATTATGGGAAAGATTTCTCAAGGAATTTTAGGCGGATTATCTGGTAAAGTAGGTAACGTCATCGGTGGTAGTTGGAAAGGTATTGACTACATTAGAATTAAGCCATCTAGCGTGGCGAATCCTCGAACAGAGGGACAAGTGAATCAGCGTAATAAATTTACTATTACATTGGAGTATTTGCAGCCAAACAAAGAGTTTTTAAAAATCGGTTATAAGTCTTTTGCGACCAAGAAAACTGAATTTAATGCTGCAATGTCTTATGTGCTAAATAATGCAGTAGGGGGTATTGCACCTAACTTTACGATTGATTATTCTTTAGCTTTATTAAGTAGGGGTTCTTTATCTGGAGTGCTAAACGGAACTACAGATTTAACAACACCAGGACAAGTGGATTTTGGTTGGGGAGATAACTCGACAGAAGGTAATGCAAATGTAACAGATAAAGCAATGGTATTGGTTTACAATCCAAGCAAGAAAGAATCAATTTCTATTTTGGATGGTGCTGATAGAATTGCAGGTTCGCAAGTGGTTACAATACCCAATACCTATGCAGGAGACACAGTAGAGCTGTTTATGGCGTTTGTTTCTGCTGATGGTAGTCAAGTATCAAATAGTGTGTATTTAGGCTCTGGTACGGCATCATAGATTTGTTTTGATAATACACATTTAAAAACCGTTGCATTTTATGTAGCGGTTTTTTATTAGCACACAATTCAGCACACTTAATTAAAAAACCCTTGAGAACATTTAGTTAACAAGGGTTTTAAGGTGGTGCCTCCAGGAATCGAACCAGGGACACAAGGATTTTCAGTCCTTTGCTCTACCAACTGAGCTAAGGCACCAGTTGCTTCATTGCTAAAGCGGATGCAAATATAAATGCATTTTTAGTTTTACCAAAAAGAAAATAACAAAATTTGATTTTATAAATTTGTCGTTTAGTAAAAACTTATGAATCTTATTGTTGATGTTGGAAATACCTTTGTAAAATTCGCTGTATTTGAAGAAGATAATCTTATTTGGAAAGACGCTTTTAAGCTCTCGCAGTTTAGGAAAGAGTATAAATTGATAAAAAAACAATTTCCTAAACTTAAATCTATAATAGTTTCATCTGTAGGAAGACTTGATGATAAGGATGTTAATTTCCTTAAAAAGAATTTAAAAGTTCTTGAGTTGGATTGGACAACTAAAGTTCCATTTAAGAATGAATATCAAACTCCAAGAACTTTAGGGGTAGATCGAATTGCTTTGGTAAGTGCGTCGGTTTTAAATTTTCCTGAGACGAATGCTCTAATTATAGATGCTGGGACTTGCATTACTTATGATTTTGTAACTCAAAAGAATGCCTATATCGGTGGCGCTATTTCGCCTGGCTTAAGGTTACGTTATAAAACATTAAATAATTTAACTGCAAATCTTCCATTATTAGATACGGAAAAGCCTGCTGGTTTAACAGGCAATAGTACAGAGTCTTCGATACACTCGGGTGTTGTGATGGGTATTATTAAAGAAATTGATGGTATTATTGACGAATATCGTGACAAATATCCAGATTTAACAGTTATTTTAACAGGAGGAGATGCCAAATTTTTGTCAAACCAATTAAAAAATAGCATATTTGCGAACTCGAATTTTCTATTGGAAGGTTTGAACTTTATTCTAGAATTCAATTCAAAATAATGATTAAAAAACTTATTGTAATACTTATTACAATTATTGGTTGCCAAACTTTTGCGCAACAAGGAACCGCATCACCTTACTCTTTTTACGGCATTGGTAGTTTAAAATTTAGAGGTACTGTAGAAAATTTAGGAATGGGTAGTATCGGTTCATATATAGATAGTTTACATATCAACTTAAGAAACCCTGCTTCCTACGCTGGAAAAAATTTAAAAACGGATCCTTACAATGGAGAAAGTAGGCCTGTAAAATTTACTGTGGCAGGCTCTTTTAGTAGTGTTAGTTTAAATAGTAATACTGAATCTCAAAATGCAAACACTTCAACATTTGATTATTTAGCTGTTTCTATTCCATTGGGAAGGTTTGGGGCTGGTTTTGGTTTATTGCCTTTTACATCTGTGGGGTATAAGCTTCAAGATATAAATCCTGTTAACGAAAGAATTGATTTTAGATATGAAGGAGAAGGCGGATTAAATAAGGCCTTTTTCAGTTTAGGTTATTTAGTTAATGATAATCTTTCTATTGGGGTTGATGCCAACTATAATTTTGGTTCAACCGAAAATAGCGCTATTCAATTTATTTATGATTCCGACGGAAATATCATACAGCTTTCTACTAGGGAAACTAACAGATCAGATTTAAGCGGTCTAAACTTTAACCTTGGGGCTGCGTATAAAGGAAAAATATCAGACAAATTAGAATTGTCTGCAACTGCTACTTTTGCTCCAGAGAGTAGTTTAAATTCAATTAATGACCGTTCTATTTCAACAGTTTTTGTTACAACTTTAGGTGATGAATTTGTTCAGAATACAATAGATGTAGACTTGGTTACTGATGGATTAGAAGAAACAGATTTGAACTTGCCGTCAAGATTTGCGCTTGGTGCAGGTATAGGAGAAGCATCAAAATGGTTTATTGGAGCTGAGTATGTTGCTCAGAATACAAGTGTTTTCGATAATCCTTTATTAGGTTCTACAATAGATAATACTTCTTTTGAAGATGCCTCATCATTTGCTATTGGTGGATTTTATTTGCCAAGCTATAGGTCATTGTCAAGTTACTTCAAACGAGTTACTTACAGAGCAGGAGCAAGGTTCGAAAATACAGGCTTAGTTGTAAATGATGAGTCAATAAACGAGTTTGGCATATCTTTTGGATTAGGTTTACCAATAGGACCACAGACGGGAGTGTTTTCCGAAATAAATTTAGGTTTTGAGTATGGACAAAGAGGTACAAAGAATAGCAATTTAATACAAGAAAACTTTTTTAATTTCAATCTTAGTCTATCTTTAAGTGATAGGTGGTTTCAGAAAAGAAAATATAACTAACAAAAATTTAAAAAGATGAAGACGAAAATTACATTACTACTCATAGCGCTATCTGTTGGATTTAGCACAAGCTATGCTCAACAAGATGAAGAGTGTATAAACAATTTATCTATTTTCGATTCTTATGCTAAGAACAAAAAATACGATGAAGCTTATGAGTCTTGGATGAAAGTAAGAAAGAAATGCCCTAAGTTTAATAGAGCCATCTATGTTAGGGGAGAAAAGATTTTGGAACATAAAATTAAAACATCTTCTGGAGCAGACAAAATAGCATTTGAAGCAGACCTTTTAAAACTCTATGACGAGTATAACAAATACTATGGTTCAAAGTTTAAAACGGGAAAAATGTTTGCCAAAAAAGGTAATCTTTCATATAAATATAGAAAAGAGTTAGGTTTGTCTGATGAAGAACTCTATGATATTTTTAATCAAGGCTATACACAAGATTTAGAAAACTTTAACGACCCAAAGGCTTTATATACATATTTCTCTCTAATAGTTGACTTGTATGACGCTGGTAAGAAGTCAGCACAAGAAATGTTTGACAAGTATGATGATGTTAATGATAAAATTGAAGAAGAAGTTGGTAAAAATACTTTGAGTCTTAATAAGCTTTTAAAGAAAGAAGAAGGTCAAGAGCTAACGCGAAGAGAGAAGAGTATAGCTAAGAGTAATAAAAGTTACCTTAAAGTCTACGATGATATCTCTGGAAGTATGGATACAAAAATTGGTGACAGAGCTACATGTGATGTTTTAATCCCATTGTATCAAAAGGATTTTGAAGAAAAGAAAAATGATGCAAAGTGGTTACAACGTGCGATGAATAAAATGTATTCTAAAGAATGTACGGACGACCCAATGTTTGAGAAATTAGTTGCTCAGAAGAATAATTTAGAGCCAGATGCAGGTACAGCATATTATCTTGGTGTTTTAAATGAAAAGAAAGGGAGGGTTTCTGAGGCTGAAAAATATTACAAACAAGCAGAAAGCTTAGAGACAGATCCTCTTAAAAAATGGAATTATGTTTTTAGAAGAGCCGAGAAAAATAAGAAAAAAGGTGCTTATGGCAAAGCAAGACAACTTTACAGAGAGGCTCTGCAATTAAACCCGTCTAAAGGGACGCCTTATTTAAGAATAGCAGCTATGTACGCAAGTAGCGCTAAAAATTGTGGTGATACAACCTTAAAAAAGAGAGCCGTATACTGGTTAGCAGCTTCAGAAGCTCGTAAAGCAGGTCAGATAGATGGGCGTTTAAGAAGCGTGTCTTCTAAAACTGCTGCAAGCTATCAAGGTTTAGCTCCAGATAAAACAATGCTTTTTACAGAAGGGCTTAAGTCTGGAGATAAAATAAATATCTCATGTTGGATAGGAGCTTCAGTAAGAGTACCTTAAATTAAAGTGAATAGAAGTAAATTACATATAGTTTTAAATACAGTCATAGCATTAGTTATGACTGTGTTTTTTTCATGTAAAAACAACTTCAAAGACGTTCAGCAAGTAGGTGTGTTACAAAACGAACCTATTGTTGTTGCTGATACCATAAACTTGAAGTACACAGATTCTTTTAAGCTGAGAGCGAATCTTTTGAGTCCTAAAATGTTAGATTATTCTAACCGAAATTTTGCATTTTCAGAATTTCCTGAAGGTATTGAGCTCATTATCTATGATGAGGCAGGAAATGAAAGTAAGATTTTTTCTGATTATGCTATTGTCTACAGCGAAACAGATTTAATAGACTTACGTGGTAATGTAATACTTACAACACATAAACAAGATTCATTATTTACCTCTCAAATGTACTTTGACGAAAAGAAAGAATGGATTTTCACCAATGAAGCTGTAAGACTCCGAAGTCAAGGAACTGATGTTAATGGTACGGGTTTTGATTCTGACCGAAATTTCGAAGAGTACGAAATGTTAGCTGCTGCTGGGGACATCGAAGTCAATAATTAACTACATTTGTTTCATAATTAATTGAGTTATGCTAAAAGCGCTTAAGATTTTTCAATACGCATATATAATTTTCGCAGTCCTATTTGCTTGGGATGCAATTACAAACTGGTCTGTAGACAGAAATCGAAGTTACATTTCTATTCTATTTGCAGCTTTGGCTGTATTTATGTTTTTTTTCCGTAGGCGTTTTCGAAACAAGTTTCAAGACCGTGACAAGTCGTAACTCATGACACTAGATACGGTAATTATTGTTGTCTCTCTTTTGTTATCCGCATTTTTCTCAGGAATGGAGATTGCCTACGTGTCTTCCAATAAAATTTATATTGAGCTTGAAAAAAAACAAGGTGATTTTCTTAGTAAATTACTTACAAAATTAACAGCAAAGCCCTCTAAATTTATAACAACGATGCTCATTGGTAATAATATAGCATTGGTAATTTACGGGTTTAAAATGGGTGATGTTCTAGTTCGTTGGTTTCAAGGTTTTTTACCTTCAGATTATAGTATTTTAAATTACCTTTTTAAAGATTTTCAATTGCTCTCACAAACCATTATTTCTACAGCAATAATTTTGGTCACTGCAGAATTTTTACCTAAAGTTTTTTTTCAGATTTATTCAAATACCTTATTAAAGTTTTTTGCCTTACCTGCCTATTTGTTTTACATATTGTTTTCGATGGTTTCAGAATTTGTAATATGGATTTCAGATTTTGTACTAAAAACCTTTTTCAAGACTAAGGGAGATGCTGTAGAATTGGCTCTGACAAAAGTAGAGCTTGGCAATTTTATTACCGAACAAATGGAATCTGTTGAAGAGCATGATGAGGTAGATAGTGAAATTCAAATTTTTCAAAATGCTTTAGAGTTTACAGAAGTCAAAGCACGTGAGGTAATGGTACCTCGTACCGAAATTATGGCAATCGATATTTCAGATTCTATCGAAAACTTAAGCCGGTTGTTTGTAGAAACTGGCTATACTAAAATTTTAATATATAAAGATTCAATAGACGATATCTTAGGCTATGTACATTCTTTCGAGTTATTCAAAAAACCAAAAACCATAAAATCAATATTGATTTCGGTTGTGTTTGTCCCGGAAACTATTTTAATTAAAGATGTACTTAATCTGCTTACAAAAAAAAGAAAAAGCATAGCTGTAGTTATTGATGAGTATGGAGGTACTTCTGGTATTATGACGGTAGAAGATATTATTGAAGAACTCTTTGGGGAAATTGAAGATGAGCATGATAGTGTGGCATTAAAAGAAGAACAACTTTCAGAAAACACCTTTAACTTTTCGGCTAGACTAGAGGTGGATTATCTCAATGAAACCTACAAATTAAATTTGCCTGAAGGCGAATCTTACGAGACTCTGGGAGGTTTAATTGTGCATTACAACCAAGATATTCCAAAGCTCAACGAAACTATTAGAATCGCAAATTTTAAGTTCACCATTACAGAAGTGTCTTCAACAAAAATCGATAGAGTACATCTTAAAATTATGTTCGAGGATTAATCGGTTTTTTGTAATTAAAAAAGACCAAACATCCTTTTATTATTTGGTATAAAATGTTATTTTCGCACACTTAATTTTAACAAACTATATACCATAAAATGGCAGTTTTAAATAAAATCAGACAGCGTTCGCTTGTATTAATTTTGGTTATTGCAATGGCATTATTTGCTTTTGTAATTGGAGATGTTTTTAGAAATGTAGACGGATTTACAGGTTCGCAAGATATTGTAGCAACCATCCATGGAGAAGATATTAATAGAGAACCATTCATGTTCGCAGTGCAAAACATGCAACAGCGTATGGGACCAAATTCTTCTGAGACACAAGTTAAAAATAACGTTTATAACCAAGAGTTAAGGCGTATTGTTATGAGCACAGAGTTCGAAAAATTAGGACTTACTGTTGAAAAAGATAAAATGCGCGACTTATTAGAAAAAAGTTTTGGGAGTTATCCTGAGTTTCAAAATCAGGACAGCATTTTTGACGTTAATAAGCTTAATGCATTCATCGCAAATCTAAAAGATATTCAACCGCAAGGTGCACCATTGAGCAACTTTACAATTAATTATGCGCAGTGGACTAATAACGAGCAATCTTTAGCTAATAACGCTTTAACCCAGCAATATTATAATTTAATAAAAGCAGGAGTCAATGCAACACAGACAGAAGCTGAAGATGATTATATGGGTGATTCTCAAACGGTAGATTTAAAGTATGTGCAAGTCCCTTACTCATCTATTGCAGATAGTTTAGTGCCTATCAAAAACTCAGATATAAAATCTTACATGCAAAACAACAAAGAGAAATATCAAGTAGATGCTACCAGAGAAATTTTATTTGTTGAGTTTAGAGAGGAGGCTTCAGTAGAAGACGAAGATGTTCTTAAGGTTGAGCTTTTAGCATTAAGAAGCGATAGAGTAGAATATAATGAAACTACAAAAGGCACAGATACGATTTTAGGTTTTGATAATACAGATAACATTGAAGCATTTGTAAATTCAAATTCAGATATAAAATACAATGATGCTTATTTAAGAGCTTCAGAATTAGGGACTGCTAAGGATAGTTTAACTAATGCTCAAATAGGGTCTTACTACGGACCATATAAAGATGCTGGCTTCTATAAGTACTCTAAGGTTTTAGATAAAGCAAGTAAACCAGACTCAGTTAAAGTACGTCATATTCTTATTCCTTATGTAGGTGCTAACAGAGCAGCTGCAGATGTTACAAAAACAGCTGAAGAGGCAAAAGCTACGGCGGATAGCATTTATAATGTCGTAAACAGAAACCGTTCAAAATTTATTGATTTATTGGAGTTATCTTCTGATAAAGTAAGTAATGAAAAAGAGGGTGTTATAGAGTTTACTTACAATCAAGGTTTTGCTCAAGAGTTTAAAGCCTTTTCTTTTGACAATGAGAAAGGTGATATGGATGTGGTTGAAACCAGTTTTGGCTATCACATTATCGAAATTTTAGACCAATCAGGATTTAATAATACTGTAAAGCTTGCAACTGTTGCTCGTAAGATTGAAGCGTCAGAAAAAACAATTGATGACGTTTTTAATGCAAAACAAAAATTTGAAATCGCTGCGGAAACTGGAGATTTTAGAGAGCTAGCACAAGAGCGAAACTTAACAGTAAAGCCTGTAACATTCAAAGAGCTAGACGAAAATATACCAGGTCTAGGTAGTCAAAGACAAGTTGTACGTTGGGCATTTAATGACGAAACTGAAGTAGGAGACTATAAAAGTTTTCCCGTATCTGGTGTTGGTTTTATAGTTGCACAATTGGTAGATGTTAATGAAGAAGGCTTAATGAGTGTTGAAGATGCTACTGCAGCAGTACGTGTAGAAGTGCTTAAAGAAAAGAAAGCTGAGATAATTCGTGAGAAATTAACTACTGGTGCTTTAGCAGATATTGCTGCAGCACAAAACCAAACGGTTAGAACAGCAAATGGTGTTACACTTAAAAGCACAACTTTATCTGGTGCCGGTGCAGAACCAAAAGTAATCGGAGCGGCATTTGGACTAGAAGAAGGTGAAATTTCTAAGCCTATAGATGGCGCAAATGGTGTTTATTTGGTTGAGGTTACTAAAGTAAACGAAGCAACAAAACTAGATAATTACGCTGCTATCCAAGCGCGTTTGAGTAATCTTCGTAAAAATGCTGCTCAGGGTAAAGTATATTCTGCCTTAGAAGCTGCTGCTGAAATTGAAGATAACAGAGCAAAAACAGTTTACTAGTTAAGTAAATATTTTAATATAAAATAAAAAAAGCTTTGCGTTTTTCGCAAGGCTTTTTTTATGATTTAATCATTAGGGAATATGGAAGAATCGTTTCGTAGCCTTTTGATTTAAAATAAGCTTCGGGATTATCTTGAGAAATTACTAAAACAAAATCGCCACCCCAAGCACCAAGACTTTTTACAGCACCATTAAAATCTGGAAACAATAATTCTTTTGCAGGCTTTTGATTAATGATTTTTGAAATAATACGCTCGTGTTTTTCAATAAGGTTTTCGAACTCAGAGAAACACGAACAAGAAATCATGTGTTGGGTTATACTATTTATATCAGAAATAGGAGCTTTTAAATCACCTTTATATTTTTTATAATTGGCTATGCCCTCACGACTATTTTGTTTCTGATTAAGGTATACAAAATAGATAGAGTCTTTAAACATTGGATTAAAATTGACTTCGTTTACTAATGGTCTGTCTCCAACAATTTGGTACGTAATTGCAGAATTATGTTGTGCACAAGCAATATCGTAGCCACTACCGCCAAAAGTAAATTTTAATAGCGCATAAGCATCAACATTTGCCCAATTGGCAATATTGTTTATCAATGTAGAGGATGTTCCTAATCCCCAAGCGCGATTAAAGTCTTGAGTGGTTTTTATGTTGAAGCCTTCAGTATGCTTAAAAAAAGACGGATTTAGTGCTTGAACACTTTTTAAAATCTGTATAAGACGTTGAGATATTTCATTTGGTGAAGTGAAACCGTCTTTTAGAATAGCGTCAATTGAAAAATTATCTTCGAACCAAAGGCTCTGATTTTCATCATAACTTCTCCAGCAAATCTTTTGGTTTTGATTAGGTTCTACTAAAAGCTGTTGTCCGTATTTGGTCGGTAATGCTAAAGATTTAGCACCATCAAGAACAAGGTATTCGCCTGTGAGTAAAAGTTTACCGTTGCTTTTGAAATACTTCATCAACTAGCTCCTTAATTTTTCAATTGCTTCTACAACAGCGCTATGTGTTACCGTATTTGTCTTAAAATAAGTAATTAATGCTTTCTTTTCTTCATCATTGGCTTTAAACTGATTGAGAATATTCATCAAGTGCATTTTCATATGCCCTTGTTGAATTCCTGATGTGGTCAATGATTTTAATGCTGCAAAGTTTTGGGCCAATCCTGCAACAGCTACGATTTTCATTAAATCTTTAGCTGATGGATTACCAAGCATTTGTAGTGCGAATTTCACTAAAGGATGAAGACTTGTTAAGCCACCGACTGTACCAACAGCTAAAGGTATTTCTAGCCAAAAGCAAAATATGTCATTATCAATATTACAATGGGTCAAGCTTGAATATTTTCCATCTTTAGCAGCATAAGCGTGTACACCAGCTTCAACTGCACGGAAATCATTTCCTGTTGCCAAAACAACAGCATCAATACCATTCATAATACCTTTATTATGAGTTACTGCACGATGTGGCTCAACTTCAGCTATTGAGACAGCTTGTTTAAAGTTTTCAGCGAAAGTGATAGGGTCAGGAATATCTTTATCTTTTAAATCTGTAATCTTACAACGTACTTCCGCCCTTACTAAGCATTGGGGTACGTAGTTAGACAAGATGCTCATTACAATATTTACATTAGTAACCTTATGTGTTTTTGCATGTGCTTTAAAAGTTTCAGCAAATTGTTCTAAACAAGAGTTGATGAAATTAGCACCCATTGCATCAAGTGTTTCAAAAGTTGCATGTAATTGATAGTAATTATCTAATTCTTCGGTTTTATCTCGTAATTCAATATCTAGTATACCGCCACCACGGCGATTCATATTTTTTGTAATATGATAAGCATCAGAAATTAACTGGGGTTTAATAGTTTTAAAATAGCTTTGTAAATCCGTTTTGCTACCTGAAAACGTAAAATGAACCTGCCCAATTTTAGTTGTTGAAATAACTTCAGCTTTAAAACCACCACGCTCAAACCAAAATTTGGCAGCTTTACTAGCTGCGGCAACTACAGAGCTCTCTTCAATAGCCATTGGTATGGTATAAAGGTTCTCGTTAACCAGAAAATTGGGTGCAACACCAAGTGGTAAATAAAAATTAGTAATGGTGTTTTCTATAAACTCATCATGTAACTTCTGGAGTTTTTCGTCTGAATTCCAATACTGTGTAACCACTTTTTTAGCAGTATCATTATTATCGAAACAGGTATTGAGTAACCAATCTATTTTTTTAGTTTTTGATAATTTTGAAAATCCTGAAATGGTGTTTTGAATCATTGATTATGAGTTTAAATCACAAAGATACTAGGATTGGTACAATATGTATTGAATGTTTTTCAATATTGCCGATTTACTGTTAATAATTAGTGTTTTTTCCATATTTTTTAGTAAACTTGGCATTGCATTAACAAATTAGAACGATTAATGAAATCCACACGTCTATTCGCCATTATTGGTCTCTTGGTTACTACCTTTGTAACCGCTCAGAAAAAAGAAATTAGCTTACAAGATATTTGGAATGGAACATTTAGAACTGAAGGTATGCAAGCCCTTCATTCTATGAATAATGGAAATCAATATTCGGTTCTTAATTTTGATAGAAAAGAAAGAACATCTTCAATAGATATTTACGATTATAAAACTTCAAAGAAAGTAAATACATTTGTTAACTCTTCGGATTTAAGTCAAATCCAAGCTTTTATTGACTATAGTTTTAGTAAGGATGAATCTAAGATTTTATTGACGACGCAGTCCCAGCCAGTTTTTAGACGTTCGCGTTTAGGAGAATATTATATATATGATACCAAGTCTAAAGTGTTAACTAAATTGAGTGATGATTTGGTGCAAGAACCAACATTTTCTCCAGATGGAAAAAAAGTAGCTTTTGGCTTTCAGAATAACTTGTATGTGAAAAACTTAGAAACCGGAGACACAAAACAGTTTACTTTTGATGGTAAAAAGAATAGCATTATCAACGGTATTACGGATTGGGTTTACGAGGAGGAATTTAGTTTTGTGCGTGCTTTTGATTGGAATGCAAATAGTAATAAAATAGCATTTATACGTTTTGATGAATCTGAAGTTCCTGAATTTTCAATGGATGTTTTTGGGTCAGACTTATATCAAACGCAACAAGTATTTAAGTATCCAAAAGCTGGTGAACCGAACTCTGAAATATCATTACATCTTTACAATTTGGAGTCTGAAAAACTTTCAGAAATTAAAGTAGATAAAGCTTATAAAGATTTTTATATCCCAAGGTTAAAATGGACTAATGATGCAGATGTATTAAGTGTTCAGTATCTAAATCGTCATCAAAATGAATTGGATTTATGGATGATAAATACATCTAAAAGAACATCAAATCTTGTGTTAGCAGAAACGGATGAAGCTTATGTTGATGTGACATTTAACCTAACATTTTTAGAAGATAATAGTTTTATTTGGACGAGTGAAAAAGATGGCTATAACCACATTTACCACTACGATAAAAACGGAAAACTAATTAATCAAGTAACAGATGGTGATTGGGAGGTTACCAATTACTACGGTTTTAACGATGATTCTAATACTATTTTTTATCAGTCTGTAGAAAATGGCTCTATCAATAGAGATGTATATTCTGTGAAATTGAATGGTAAAAATAAAAAGCGTTTAACTAAACGTGACGGTACAAATAGTGCATCTTTTAGCGCAGATTTTTCTTATTTTATCAATACGCATTCAAGTGCTACCTCACCGCAAGAATACACACTTAATGATTCTAAATCAGGAACACTTATAAAAAGTATAAAGGATAACGATAAATTAGCCGCAAGAGTTGAAGACTATAAAACTTCAAAGAAAGAGTTTAGTACTATTTTAGTAAAAGGTAACGAGCTTAACATGTGGATGATTAAGCCTGCTGATTTTGATTCTACAAAAAAGTACCCCTTATTTATGTATCAGTATTCTGGTCCAGGCTCGCAACAAGTGGAAAACCGTTGGAACGGCTCTAACGATTACTGGTATCAGCATTTAGCACAACAAGGTTATATCGTAGCTTGTGTAGATGGAAGAGGAACCGGTTATAAAGGCGCTGCATTTAAAAAAGTCACTCAAAATGAATTAGGTAAATACGAAGTTATAGACCAAATTGAAGCAGCAAAAAAACTAGGCGCTTTGCCATACATAGATGAAAGCCGTATTGGAATCTGGGGTTGGAGTTATGGAGGTTTTATGAGTAGTAATGCGCTTTTTAAAGGTAATGATGTGTTTAAAATGGCTATCGCTGTAGCACCTGTAACAAGTTGGAGGTTCTATGATACGGTCTATACTGAACGCTACATGACTACACCTCAAGAAAACCCTAGTGGTTATGATGAAAATTCGCCTATAAATCATGTTGATAAACTTAAAGGTGATTTCTTGTTAATACATGGCTCAGGAGATGATAATGTGCATTTACAAAACACCATGCGAATGGTAGAAGCTTTAGTTCAAGCTAATAAGCAATTCGATTGGATGATTTATCCAGATAAAAATCATGGGATTTATGGCGGAAATACACGTTTACATTTATATACAAAAATGACAGATTTTATTCATAAAACACTTGGTGATAAGCGAGAAAAGAATGAAGAGAAGAAAGAGGTAAAATCAAAAATTAAAGGATAAACTAACAAAACACTAAATAAAATCAATTTTATGGCAACAGCAATTAAACAACCTTATGAAAGGGAGCTCTTTGGGCACCCTGTGGGATTATTTGTACTATTTTTTACAGAAATGTGGGAGCGTTTCTCTTACTATGGAATGCGGGCACTTTTGGTTTTATATTTAACATCTAAAACTACAGATGCAAATCCTGGAGTAGGTTGGTCACAAGGTGATGCTTTAGCACTTTATGGCTGGTATTCAATGTTAGTTTATTTTATGTCAATTCCTGGAGGGATTTTGGCTGATAAATTCTTGGGTCAAAAAAAGTCAGTCATTTTAGGCGCTATTTTATTAGTAATCGGTCATAGTGTGTTGGCAATTGAAGCCATGTGGGCGTTCTATACAGGTCTTGTTTTTATAATACTTGGTGTAGGATGTTTAAAACCAAATATTTCTACAATGGTTGGAGGGCTTTACAGAAAAGGGGATGTGAGGAGAGATAAAGGTTTTACCATATTTTATATAGGAATTAATATTGGTGCTTTCCTATCTGGATTAGTAGTTGGTTATGTTGGAGAAGTCCATGGTTGGCACTATGGTTTTGGTCTTGCAGGTTTACTTATGGTACTAGGATTAATCCAGTTTTTAGCTGGTCAAAAATATCTTGTTCATGTGGGTAATTATCTAGGGAAATCACAAAATAGAGAAGATCAAGAAGCCTATAGAAGACCACTTACTAAAGTTGAAAAAGATAGAATTATAGTTTTACTTATTTCATTTTTATTGATTATAGCCTTTTTTGCAGCATTTGAACAAGCAGGAGGTTTAATGAATATTTATGCTAGTGAAAAAACAGATAGAATGCTATTTGGCTGGCAAGTGCCAGCGACATGGTTTCAGTCATTGAATTCTTTCTTTATAATCACTTTGGGTGTTGGAGTAGCTGCGTATTGGGCAAAACGCAAATTAAAAGGAACTGAAGCATCTTCATTATTTAAGATGATTATTGGTTTGGGAATAATAGGTGTTGGGTTTTTATTCATGTCAGCTGCTGCTACAGAATATGACAATACAGGTACCTCTGCAATGTATTGGTTAGTATTAGCATATTTATTTCACACGGTTGGTGAGTTATGTCTATCGCCTGTATCATTATCATTTGTTACTAAACTTGCACCTGCAAAATATGCATCAATAATGATGGGTATTTATTTTGCAACAACTGGATTAGGAAATAAGGTAGCAGGTTTACTTGGAGAATCTTCATCTGTTTTTGGAGAGTTTAAAGTATTTACAGGAATAGCTATTTTCTGTGTAGGTTTTACTCTATTAGTATTTATCTTCTTCAAAAAACTAAAAGCACTTACCCATGGAGCAGAGGACAACGAAACTGACTATAGCACTAAAGAAGCTGAAGGTTTTGAATTAGCCGATCCAGAAGTTAATAACTAAAAACATAAAAACTCAAAGCCCTTATGATTTATGATTATGAGGGTTTTATTTTACAACAAAATCAATATTATAATGAATACAGATGTAGAAAATTTATTTAAAGATAAAGTGATTGGGCATCCAGCAGGTTTATTTGTTTTGTTTTTTACAGAAATGTGGGAACGCTTTTCCTATTACGGAATGCGAGCACTATTGGTAATGTTTTTTACCGCCTCGCTTTTAGATGGTGGTTGGGGTTGGCCTCGTGAGCATGCTTTTGCTATTTTTGGCACATATACTTCTTTGGTTTATCTCTCAACCTTATTGGGTGGTTATATGGCTGATAAAAAAATTGGCTATAGGTGGGCTGTTGTAGTAGGTGCTTTACTCATGACCTTAGGTCATGCCTGTATGGCTTTGGAAACACAATTTTTCATCTATTTTGGTCTAACATTGCTGGTATTTGGAAGCGGTTTTTTCAAGCCTAACATGACTTCTATTATTTCCGAAATGTATGAAGGTAAAGAAGAAAAGAAAGATGGTGCTTATACTATATTTTACATGGGAGTAAATGCAGGTGCATTCCTTGGAATTTTGTTGTGCGGATATTTGGGCGAAAAAGTAGGTTGGTCATGGGGATTTGGAGTAGCAGGAATTTTTATGTTTTTTGGACTACTTCAATTTTGGTTTGCTCAAGGTATTTTTGGTAAAATTGGGTTGAGGCCTGAAAATCCAATAGATGAACTGGGAGATACTACAGAGGAATCTGGTGTTAAATTAAATCCGTTTACAAAGTTTCAAATGGTATTAATAGCCATTGCTTCTACCTTAGGATTAGTTTGGATATTGAACGATCCTGTGTCTAAGATATCTGAAGGCACTTACAATATATTTGACTTTAATTTATTTGGATTGAAAGGGTCTAATGTAATTATCTTGTCAGCGTTATTATTATTCATTTTATTGTTAGTTATTCGTATTCCAAAGTACGACAGGATTACAAGAGATAGAATGCTTGCTGTCATGTTTTTTGCCTTTATAACTATATTCTTTTGGGCTATTTTTGAACAAGCCCCAGGTTCTCTAACCATCTTTGCTAGGGATTATACCCAAAGAGTCCTTGAAGGCACTTCGGCAATGACTTTTAAAGTTATTAATTCTTTAATGACCTTAATTCCTTTAGGTGTTATTACTTGGGTACTCTATTCATTGTTTAAGAAGACATTTTCTAAGTATGCTCTTTCAAATATTATTTTATCCTTTAGTTTTGTGATTATATGGGGTATTGCAATTTGGATGCTTTATAATGAGTTTGTTAAAGATATTGCTGAAGTACCAGCATCTTGGTTCGGAGTTTTAAACTCTTTATTCATTATTACATTTGCACCTTTATTTTCTAGATGGTGGGAAAGTAAATACAACCCAAATGCAAATATGAAATATGCCATAGGAATGATTCTTTTAGGAATTGGTATGGCTTGTGTGGCTATAGGAGCATCAGATATTCCAGTTGGTGCTAAAACAGCATCTGTTAGTATGATTTGGTTAATATTAGTTTACTTTTTTCATACTATGGGTGAGCTATGTGTTTCTCCAGTAGCATTATCTTATGTGTCTAAATTAGTGCCTGGAAGAATGATTGCAATGATGTTTGGTGTTTGGTATTTAGCAGTTGCTATTGGGATGAAACTAGCCGGAGTCTTTGGAGAATCATCTGAAGCAATTGCAAAAACCGAAGGTTTAAGCTATTTCTTTTGGTTGCTTACTGCTATTGCAGTTGGTCTTGGGGTATTGTCTGCAATTTTATATCCAATTATTAGAAAACTCATGCATGGTGTGAGATAGACAAAGTTAAATTACATTTAATATGTAAATCAAAGTACCGTATTTTTTGTAATTTTGGTCTAGTTATTGCTACATAAAGGTTATGATGAAAAAGATAATTATAAGTGTATTTGTATTGCTGTTGGCAATCAATGTTTCAGCACAAGAGATAAATTGGGTCACTTTTGAAGAAGCAGTAGCGCTTCAAAAGAAAAATCCAAAGAAGATAATGATGGATGTCTACACCAATTGGTGTGGTCCATGCAAAATGTTAGACAGAAACACCTTTAAGAATAAAGATGTTGTAGCTTATGTGAATAAGAATTTCTACGCCGTAAAATTTAATGGCGAAGGTAATGACGAGGTGACCTATAAAGAAAATACGTTTAAGAACCCCGGTTATGACCCTACAAAACTAAATAGAAGAAATAGTGCTCATGAATTTGTGCGTTTCTTTCAGATTAGAGCGTATCCTACTATTGCGTTTTTTGATGAAGAGTTAAAGCTAATTGCTCCAATTACAGGTTATCAAAGACCACAACAGTTGGAGTTGTATCTCAAGCTTTTTAAAGACGATACTTATAAGGAAATGACATCCCAAGAGCAATTTAATGATTATTATAAGGCTTTTAAACCCACATTTTCCGAAGGTAAATAACAGATTAGTTTAATACAAAAGCTCCCTTTTTGTAAGTACTATGGAAAGGGATTTTTTTATTTAAACAGGTTTTCTTCCAGCGTTGCAAATAAGATTTGTAGTTGCTAGCATCTGCAATAATAAATTCGGGTTTTAAAGAATCAATTAAGCGATTTAGATTCACTTTTGGAGAGTTGCTCAGTAAAATATAATTGGGTCTAAATTGCTTAGTGTTGTAAACACCTAAGCTGTCTACAATCAAAATAATTTTGTCTTTAAACGGGTAAATTGAAGTTAGACTATCATTTATTTTGTTAGTAATAAAGTTGCCAACGGAATAGTTCTTAATGGCTTTATCATTTTTTATTTTAGTACTATCTAGTCTATGATATACTGTCAATTGATAATCTGATTTTTTTGCTAAAAGAGTTGTTCTGCTTTTATTAAAAACTACGAATTCTGAGGTGTTGTTCTCATATTTAGTATATACTATTATGATTGAAAATAAGAGTATACTCAAAAGCGAAAAAACTACGGATTTAAAGGTTCTCGTTTTCCATAAATAGAAGCCACTCACAATTATCAAATAGCTCGTAATAACATGAAAAATGCTAAATGGGATATCTCTTAACAGAAAATTTTCAAACTGTGCAATCCATGAAATGAAGCTATTTAAGCTTTCAATAATAAAACTATAAATTGTAACTAAAATAGGAGGTAATATGTTTAATAGAGATAAAGTAATCACCAAAATACCAAAGCCTAGAATCAAGCCTAAAAGAGGAATGATAACTAAATTTGAAATAAAGAAAAGCCCAGGAAACTGATGAAAATAAAATAAACTAATCGGAGCGACACCTAACTGTGCAGCTAGTGTTACTGTGAAAATTTGCCAGGTCTTATCAATAATTAAATTTGAAGGTTGCCATAACTTGTATAATAGTGGTTGAATTGATACGATGGCTAAAACCGCCAAATAACTCATCTTAAAACCTACATCAAATAAGTAGATAGGGTTAAAGAGCAGCATCAAAAAAGCAGAGATTGTCAAGGTATTGTAGATGTTTGTGGGGCGCCTAAGAAATTGTGCGCAGGTGATAATGCTAAACATGGTCACTGCTCGAGTAACGGAAGGCGATAATCCAGCTACAAACGCAAAGGACCATAGCATTATAATAATCAGAACCGGTTTAATTATATGTTTTCCATGTTTGATTCTATGTAAGGGTTTAAAAATCTGAGTCAGAATGAGAAAAATTATACCTACATGAAGTCCAGAAACCGCTAGAATATGAATAGTACCAGCATCAACATAATTATTATAAATTTCTGGATTTATATCTTGTCGTTGTCCTAAGAGAAGTGCGTTAATAATTGAAAGGACATCGTCATTAAAACCTGCACCTGTTAGGTTTTTATTCACTTTGGTTCTAAAGCTATCGGCATAGCTCATTAAAGATTTAGATTCAGTTTTTACAGAAATAAAAACACCGGTCTTTATATATAGTTGATGGTAAACATTTCGCTGTTGTAGGTATTTGTTGTAATTAAACTGAAAAGGATTTTTTGGTTTAACCACCTCAGTAAGTTTGCTGTTTACAAAATAAATACTACCGATTTTTAGATTTTCAGATAATGTGTCTTTTTCAACATTAAGTAGAACTTTCCCAAATAGTTTCTTTTCATTTATGCTTATAATTTCTGCAAAATACTTGTCGTTATATGCGTCGGGTTTTAAGCGTTTAGTAATTTTAAAGGTGAAGTCAGCATAAGTTTCAGTAGCTATATTAAAATTTGAATAGTGATTGGTTTTATTCTTATCATTATAAATTTTTGTTGATGCTATACCGATACATATAAAACTTAAGAGTGTTGTTATACCAAATAATTGAATCTTAGTTTTCTTAGATTTAGCCAAATAATAACTAATCGCTAATCCAAATAGTAAAATAGCATTGATGATAAGTATACTGAGTAGTGATATTTTAAAATAGAAGCCAATAACAATGCCTACGATTAGGCAAAGAGTGAGCTTTATAATATTGAAATTAAGCAACTTCATTTCAGAAAGTTACTACAAAAATTTTATTTAGAGATATCTGCGAGCTTGAACGTAGGCAAAGTACCAATAGCGCTCTAATAATTTTGAAATCATAACCCCGCGACTTGAAGATGAGTGAATAAAGGAAACATCATCCCCTTTAATAGCGGTCACAATGCCTACATGATTAACTTTTCGGCTATTCTTTTTAGTAGCAAAAAAAACCAAATCACCTTCCTGTATTTTTTTAATATCTACCCAATTTCCACGAGTAGATAATTCTTTTGTTGTTCTTGGCATGGTAATGCCGTGTTTTCCAAACGAAGTAAAAATTAAACCAGAGCAATCCATACCTTTTTTCGTTGTGCCACCGTATTTATATTTAGTACCTCTATAGCGTTTGGCCTCAGTAATTATAGCTTCTGCTTGCTTAGGAATTGTAGTTTTAATTGTTTTTACCCTTGTAGTTTTTGTCGTATTTCTTTTATTGCGTTGAGATGCGTTTTTAGTAGATTTACAAGTGCTCAGAGTTGTTATTATCAGTAAGAATACGTAGATTTTTTTCATTCAGATATCGCTTTGTATATCAACTTTGCTGTTTTTTCACTGGCGCCTTTTCCTCCTAATTTTTGTTCTAATTCAAAGTAATCTAAATAGAGTTGTTTGCGCCTTTCAGAATTTAAAATAGCATCTAATTCTTTCTTTAAGCGTTCGGTATTTAGGTCATGCTGAATTAGCTCCGTCACTACCTCACGGTCCATAATTAAGTTGACTAAAGAGATAAATTTTAACGTAATAATACGCTTAGCAATCTGATACGAAATAGCGTTTGCTTTGTAGCAGACTACTTGTGGAACTTTAAATAATGCTGTTTCTAAAGTAGCCGTTCCAGAAGTTACCAGTGCGGCAAAAGAAATACTTAATAAGTCATAAGTTTTATTGTCTACAAAGGCAATATCTCGAGACTGAATAATAGATTGATAAAAACTAAAATCTTGACTTGGTGCGCCAGCAATAACAAATTGATAATCCGAAAAATCATTAACGACACTTAACATAACATCAAGCATTTTTTTAATTTCTTGTTTTCGGCTTCCTGGTAAAAGGGCAACAATGGGTTTATTGCTTAGTTTGTGTTGCTTTCTAAAATCATTTTCATCTACAAGCTTTCTATCTAAAACAGCATCGATTAACGGATGTCCAACAAAATGAACATCATAATCATATTTTTTATAAAATTTTTTTTCAAAAGGAAGTATGGTGTACATAGCATCCACATCTTGTTTTATCTTCTTTACACGACTCGCACGAGATGCCCACACTTGCGGTGATATGTAATAATGTGTTTTGTAGCCTTGATTTTTCGCCCATTTTGCAATGCGTAGATTAAATCCAGAATTATCAATAAAAATAATTACATCTGGTACAAAGGTTTCAATATCTCTTTTACAGGATTTTATAAAACCTAATACGGTTTTAATATTCATTATTACTTCTGCAAAGCCCATGAAAGAGCGCTCTTTATAGTGAGTTACCAAAGTGCCGCCAACAGATTGCATTAAATCACCACCCCAAAACCGAATATCAGCATCTTTATCTTGTTTAAAAATAGCTTTCATTAAATTGGAGCCGTGCAAATCTCCTGAAGCTTCACCTGCAATGATGTAATATTTCATGATGGTCTATATTGTTTTTTTAGAGAGCTATTCACTAAATTTCCAAGTGTTTAATTGTTGTATGGCGTGGTGAGCTGTCAAATCAAACTGAACAGGAACCACCGAAATATAATTATTTTCTAATGCCCATTCATCAGTATCTTTACCACCATCCATATTTACAAACTTGCCTGATAGCCAGTAATATTCTCTACCCATTGGGTTAGTACGTTTATCAAATTCCTCTTCCCAGTTGGCTCTCGCTTGTCTACAAATTTTAATACCTTTAAAGGCTTTTTTTTCAACATTCGGGATATTAACATTCAGCACAACACCATCTGGTAAACCGTTTTCTAAGACATTTTCAGCAATCGTTTTCACAAAAGACGTACAATACTCAAAATTTGCACCCCAGTTATAATCTAGTAAAGAAAAACCAATAGCAGGAATACTCTCAATCCCAGCCTCTAGTGCTGCACTCATTGTACCTGAATAAATAACGTTTATTGAAGAATTAGACCCATGATTAATACCAGAAACACAAAGGTCTGGCTTTCTTTTTAAGACCTCTCTTACAGCAAGCTTTACACAATCTGCTGGCGTACCAGAGCAGCTGTACTCTTTTTGTGGTCCATCATCAATTTTTACCTTTTCCACGTGTAAAGTGGAGTTGATGGTAATGGCATGTCCCATGGCACTTTGAGGGCTGTCTGGGGCAACGACTACTACATCTCCGATTTCTCGCATGACACCTATCAGGGTTCGTAATCCAGGTGCTGTAATTCCATCATCGTTTGTAACTAAAATTAAAGGTCTCTTGGGCATTAGGTATATTTTAAAACGGTTGTGCTAAAATACTAAATTAGCACGGAAAACCTTTACAGGCTTGGTTTAACAAAAAATTAGTAGCACTTAGGTTTTATGGCATGGTTTTTTC
The DNA here is from genome assembly GCF_013042245.1 of Winogradskyella sp. GTDB lineage: Bacteria > Bacteroidota > Bacteroidia > Flavobacteriales > Flavobacteriaceae > Winogradskyella. Next base: position 23,852 of record NZ_JABDQL010000073.1, read on the forward strand.
TTCTATTTTAGTCAAATATATTGTAAAAAAGAAATAGAAAAAGATGAAAGGGAAATACAAATTTTTATTGTTAGCACTTCTTATAGCTGTTGCTTCATGTAGTTTTACGAGTAAGGTCGATGGAAGTGATTCTGATAAAGACAAATTATTAGTGCGCATAATTACATATTTATTAGACCAAGGGCACTTTGCTCCACAAGATATAAATGATGACTTTTCCGAACGTGTATACGAAGACTACATTAAGCAGTTGGATCCATTCAAACGTTATTTTTATGAGTCTGATATTGAAGAGTTTAATGATTACAAGAATAAAATCGATGACCAACTCAAAGCGTACGATTTATCTTTTTTCGAATTAACACATAAGCGACTAATAGAGAGAACAGCCGAATCAAAAGAGATTTACTCTAAGATTTTAAATAGACCATTTGACTATTCTAAAGATGAGCAATTTAATAGTGATTATGAAGAACTAGGCTATGTAAAAAATAAGCGAGAAATGAAAGAGCGTTGGAGACAACAACTCAAATTTTCTACAATTGCCAATTATGACGAAATTATTGAGAACAACAAAACTTTAGCGTCTAATGATCCAGATGTGAGTTTGAAATCTATAAAAGAGTTAGAAGTTGAAGCTAGAGAAACAACAAAAAAATCGCTTGAAGAATTATATACATACATGGAAGAGCGTCGTCGTAAAGATTGGTTTGGCGTATACATCAATGCCATTGTAAGAGAGTTTGATCCTCATACATTTTATTTTTCACCAGAAGATAAAGATCGTTTTGATGTAGATATGTCTGGAAAGTTTGAAGGAATTGGTGCGAGATTACAACGTCGATTAGATGTTATTTCTATTAGTGAATTAATTAGCGGCGGTCCAGCTTGGAGACAAAATGAGTTAGAGCCTGGTGACCAAATTCTAAAAGTAAAGCAAGAAGACGAAGAGGAAGGTGTTAGTATAGTTGGAATGCGTTTGGAGGATGCTGTAAAATTTATAAAAGGGCCAAAAGGAACATCAGTAACACTGACTTTAAAAAAAGTTGATGGTTCAATTAAAGACATATCAATAGAAAGAGATGAGGTGGTGTTAGAAGAAACTTATGCAAAGTCATCTACAGTAATAAAAGATGGTAAAAAATACGGACTTATTAATCTGCCAAGTTTCTATGATAATTTTGATAGGAATAACAGAATCAGTTCTGCCATAGATGTAAAAAAAGAAATTCAACGTCTCAAGAAAGATGGTATTGAAGGCGTTATACTAGATTTGAGAGATAATCGAGGAGGTTCTCTTGGTGCAGTTGTTGATATGGCTGGATTATTTATTGAAGAAGGACCAATAGTACAAGTAAAAAGTACAACCGAACCAAAACGAATTTTATCAGACACTGACAAATCTATTGTTTGGGATGGACCATTAGTAATCATGGTTAATGAACTTTCAGCTTCTGCTTCAGAGATTTTGGCAGCAGCAATGCAAGATTATAAACGGGCTGTCATTATTGGAAGTGAACAAACTTTCGGAAAAGGAACAGTACAAAATGTAGTAGATTTAAACAGAATGGTACGTAATAATTCCAATGGTGATTTGGGCGCTATCAAGTTTACAACAGACAAATATTATAGAATTAATGGTGGTTCTACACAGCTTGAAGGTGTTAAAAGTGATATTGTTGTAGCAGACAGATATAAGTATATTGGTATTGGTGAGCGTACACAAGATAATCCATTGTCATGGGATAAGATAGACTCAGCAAACTATAATGTTTGGCAGAATTACTACGATTACGATACTGCCATTAAGAATAGTAAAAAACGAATTGCTAATAATAATCAGTTATCATTAATTGACGAAAACGCAAAGTGGATAAATGATATCCGTGAAAACGAAGTATTCTCACTAAATTACGAAGATTATAAGAAGCGCTTAGAACTTAACGAAGAGCAAGCAAAGCGTTTTGATAAAATATCAGATTATAAAACTAATTTGACATTTCAGTCTTTACCATACGAGCTTAATTTAATAGCTAAAGATTCTATCTTGGCAGAAAAACGTAAGCGTTGGCATACAAGTCTAAGCAAAGATGTCTATGTTGAAGAAGCATTAAACGTACTTAATGATTTAAAGCTATCTTATACTATTAACAATAATGTGGCTCAAATGAAAAATTAAATTATCCCTAATAATGTCAAAAAGCAACTCATTAACACAGTTGGCGCTCCAAAAGTTCAAAAAGAACATTTGGGGCGTTTTTAGCTTTTGGGTTATTGTAAGTATTGGATTAGTATCTGTTTTTGCCTATGTTTTGGTACCAGATGATTCTAAAAATGCGAATCAAATGCATTTGTCTGTTCATTCTAAATCTCCTGGATTTAAGGTTAAGGTATTAGAAATACCAACTAAAATAGAAGATAAAACAACTTTTTTATCGCGACTTTTTTTTGGAAGAAATAATACCACCGCAGAAATTCCTATTTCAGAGTATAGGATTGAAAATGAAAAACTAATCTATAACGAATATGCTTCGGATGGACTTTTAGGTCAGGAGAAAACAATAGATTTAAATAATTTTCCAACTAATGATTACCAAACTTATATTACGAATAGGACTTTTATTTTTGGGACAGACAAATATGGAAGAGACTACTTAAGTCGTATAATAATTGGCGCTCGAATATCCTTTTTCATTGGTTTTGTTGCTGTTTTTATTTCGTTACTAGTGGGTTTGTTTATGGGTAGCCTTGCGGGTTACTATGGTGGTAAAGTAGATGCTTTCATTATGTGGATAATTAACATCACGTGGTCTATACCAACACTATTATTGGTCATCGCTATAACGTTGGCTTTGGGTAAAGGCTTTTGGCAAGTCTTTATTGCCGTTGGTTTAACAATGTGGGTCGAAGTGGCAAGAGTTGTTCGTGGTCAAATCATAGGGGCAAAAGAGTTGCAATATGTTACTGCAGCAAGAGCTTTAGGATTTTCAGATTTTAGAATTATTTCGAAGCATATTTTACCAAATATTATGGCGCCTTTGATTGTAATATCAGCTGCAAATTTTGCAGCAGCTATACTTATAGAGAGTGGGTTGAGCTTTCTAGGAATAGGCGCACAGCCACCTATGGCAAGTTGGGGAGCCATGATAAAAGACCATTACAATTATATTATTCTTGGCAAACCCTATCTGGCGTTAATACCAGGCATTTGTATCATGGTTTTAGTGATGGCTTTTATGTTAATTGGAAATGCACTAAGAGACGCTTTGGATGTGAAGAATTAATTACTTGTAATAAAAAATCTATTCCAGTTTTCATTTTCTAGATTTATAATAATATTTAAAATTGATCCTTCACTGTTTACTATTAAAGTTTCGCCATTTGGTTTTATTGCTGCTGATGAGCCGCAAAAAGATTTTTTAATAAAAAGGGATTTTCTAAAGAAGTTGTTATTGTCAACAAAGAAATACTCATATTTTAAGTTAGGTTTTGTTTTTAAAATCATACCATTTTCAAATAGAGAAATGTATATGGCGTTCTTGTCTTTTAGTTGATTTATATACGGTTTTAAATTCCTTTTGACATTATTAATTTTTACTCTATACCATTTGTTTTTAATGCCATTACTGCATAAATCGTCCTTAAAATGATAACCAATAACAATAGTCGTTCCTTCGGGTATAGAGTAATTTGTAATTTTCTCTAATTCAAGTTTTATTCTATTGTAGTTAGACATACTGCTCGAGTATCGACTACCATTCAAACTAACAAACCTTATGTTAGCGTTTATCGAATCCCATCTTGTTTGTTCTTTCCATCCTTTATAAAAGTCAGATTTACTGATTCTTTCTTTATTGGTCCCAAAAATAGTTAAAACTATGCACTTTAGTGCATCCGCTTTAGCTTCTAAAAATACCTACCTTTGTTTTTATGTCACATCAAAGGGTAAATGGTCATACAGTTTCTAGATTAACTG
>NZ_JABDQL010000074.1 GCF_013042245.1 Winogradskyella sp.
ACAGTTAATCTAGAAACTGTATGACCATTTACCCTTTGATGTGACATAAAAACAAAGGTAGGTATTTTTAGAAGCTAAAGCGGATGCACTAAAGTGCATAGTTTTAACTATTTTTGGGACCAATAAAAAATGCCTAAAAACAACATAAAATTGATTGGGGATTTTATCCTCCAGTGTTATATAAATATAACAGTGTAAATATCTTGTATTACCTCATTAGACACGATACTCAATTTGAGTAAATTACTTAAAATAAGATTTTTATTGATTTTTAGCATACCTACTAATTCTCTTGTTGAAGAAATATTTAGCTTTTTTAAGATATTTCTTCTGTGAGTATCGACCGTATGAGAACTAATATTTAGACGCTCTGATATTTCTTTACTGGTCAAGTCTTGGACTAATAACCTTATAACATCTCGCTCTCTATAACTAATACCAACGGATAATAATTTTTGAGAATAAGTATAGAAAAATACTGTTTCCTATTTATTGTTTTCATTTAGCAATTTTGCAGAAGCAGAAATATAAATGCTTATATCTTCTTTTAAAACAGTATAATACGCCTACCCTTTAATTGGCTTTCCAGTATTATCAAAGGCTAAAGGAGTTGTATTCTGGATGATATTTACGTACTTATTTTCAGCATTTTTAAATCTATAACTCCATGTGTAGTTAGCTTTTTATCGCTTTTTATCTTCTATATTATTTAAAGTAAATTCCATCAATTCATTTAATGCTTTGAGCCTTTTTCTAAATCCTCGGGGTAAATTCTACTCTAGAAATAACGCATGCCTTAAGCTTTAGCGGACTTGCATCTAAACCAATATAAGACTTAAAGTTTTTACTGATATATTCGAAAGTTAGAGTTTGCGTGTTGGTAATACAATAAAAGTAAAACTATAAGGTAAATAGGGGTCTAACTCTATAATCTTGTTAATATCCGCCTCTAAAGAGGGTTTGTCATAAGATTTAAAAATAGACTTGTAAACGTCTTTAATTTGACTGTATTTCATTATTTATTTTATAGTTAGAATGCCTAAATTAAAAAAAACATAGGATATCTACTTTTTCTTTTCGGTATCGTCTAAAACCCATTCTAATTCTGGGTCAACCCCGTTAAGCCTATCTTGGTACGTTGGTATAATCTCTATATCTGGTGTTACACCAAAACCATCTGGCTCAATTTTGTACTTAGAGTCGATATGCATCAAGCCTATTCTTGCTCTAACTTTGGTATTTGGTAGTTCGTAATTTTTGTAAAAACCTGCTACTGTGCCATTGTAAGCTCCACCCGTTTCTTCGCCAACAATAGTAGCTCGTTTACTTCCTTTTAATTGCGTAGATATTATAGATGATGCCGAAAATGAATTTCCATTAATCAACACATAAACATCTCCCTTAAAATTTAGCGGACTTGGCTCTGTTTCTTTTGCGGATTTGAATTTATAATACAATTGACCATCTTTTTTGCTAGTACGCAATATATCATTGACCAAAAACCCTGGTGATAATAAGCTATAAATAATTTTAGTTCCCAAGGCACTTGTGTTACTATATGCTACTTTAAACCTCGGTAATCTTCTATTGATTTCACTTTTATTTATTAATGTAAAGTTTTTATCTGTTAAATACGAATACAAATTGGTGATTTCATTTAAGCGACCACCGAAATTATCTCTTAAATCAATGACTAGATTTTTTGTGCCAGCGGAATCGATTTTTTTAAATACTTCTTTGTAAAAATCTTTATACTTTCCTCTGCTAAAACCTCTTATTTTCATATAAGCTACTGCACTATCCTTACCAATAAACTTAAATAATCTGTTGTTAGTTTTAGTCGTATAGTTGTAACCGTACTTTTGACGGTCTTTTCGCATTTTTTTAAACTTTGCTTTCTTAGCTTTTTTCTCGGTCTTAGTTAATTTCTTTTTAGATGGTAGCTTTTTTAAGGAATCTAATTTTGTCGAATCTGTTTCTTTCTTTTTTTCGACCTTAGGTAATCGCTTGTATTTTTTTATGAATGTAGAATCTGCATTTCTTAAAGTTAATGAGATACTATCAAAACGTCCAATGTCCCTATTGTAATAACCAAAAAAACGTTTTCCAGCTACACGCTTATGAAATGTAGTGTTGTAACCATCTGAGGCTATTGTTTTTTTAAATTTATGTATTAAATAATTAGTTGAAACACCGTCCACCTTTAGAATTTCGACATGTTTTAAAAGTGAATCGTTTCCTTTAGCATTACTGATAAACAATGTACCTTTAAGGTATTCTGTTTTAAGATTATTGATGTCAAATTTTAACTTCAGATTAGCTTTTCGCTCTTTTCTATCAAATCGTTTTGAAGGCGGAGACAAAGACATATGTCCTTGACCAACATACTTCGTCACCTGTGCTAATTCTTTGTAAAAGTCCCGACTTGTCATTGGAGTATTGATTGCTGTCTTTAAGCTATCAAATTTATAATCCAAAGTTTCCTTTGATGTAAACTGATACAAGCGTGGATGCAAACGTTGTAATTGTTTATAAACGGCATCAACGTCTTCGTGTAAGTCTTCAATTGGATGTAATTCTGTTACAGCTTTATTATAAGTAGCTATACTTCCACAAGATGATACTGCAACTGCTACGAAACATAAGCGTAAAAATCTCTTCATCTAAAATTTTGATTTGATTAAAAATAATGTCTTTCTTACAAAGACGCAAAATACATGAAAAAGGTTGCCTACAAATTAATTGAGAAGGAAATCCCAGCATATCACCCATGCCAACAGTAAACAAACAACACCCATATACGGAGTGCTTAATGGATACCAATAGCGTAGACTTTGTTTTTTGAAAAGTAAGTGCAAATAAAATTACACCGAGAAAGGTTAATAAGCTAACCAAAGTATTTTTAAAAAATATATGTGCTAATGAAAACAAAGCAGCATTAATGAGTATAAACAACTTCTCATTTTTAAATAGTTGCTGACAACCTCTGAAGAAGAACGTTCTATATATTAACTCTTGTGGATAAACTAAAAAAAAGAGTACACAAATAATATTATAAGCCATAATATGGGCTTGTTTAATAGTACCACGTATAAATTTGAAGCATCTGCAAACCACATGTATAGTGTAGTAATTATTGCAATTACGACTAACTTAATTAATGTTAGCCTCCAAAATTGTTTCCAATTTAGCCCTTTTGTAATTTCAAATTTTACACGCTCTATTCTAAATAAAATAAATGTGATGTACGCTAACCCCAAACTACCAATTACTAGCTTTATGATGAAGGAGAAAGGCTAAGCAAAGTTTATAGGGATTACAACAAAAATGATAAACAATTCTGCAAGTCTATAGTTTATAATTTTCATTTATTATACGGTAATACCTGTGGTATGTTTAACCTCGCTAATCATAAACATACTATGTGTACTGCCAATATGGTCAATATTTGTGAGTTTATTAACCATGAACTCTCTGAACTCTTTAACATCAGAAACAAGAACTTTTAATATATAGTCATAGTCGCCACTAATATGGTAACATTCTAAAACCTCATCTAACTTTTTGACTTCGCGTTCAAACTTAATCACATAATCTTGAGAATGCTTAACAAGCTTTATATGACAAAAGGCTATAAAATCTTTTTCTACTCTTGTTTTATTTACCAGAGCAACATAACGATCAATAACATTGTTGTTTTCAAGTTTTTTTACACGCTCATAAACTGCCGTAACGGAAAGTCCCAAGACATTTGAAAGCGCTTTTGTAGTTTGTTTACAATCATTCTGAAGCAATTGTAACAGTCTTTTATCTATATCATCAAGAACCATAATGTAAATTTTTCGTTTTTAATACAGTTATATCCTACAATTACAGAAAAATAATTTAAATATATTATTAATTACAGCTTTATTTTCTAAAATATATAATTATCATTGATTTTAATTCTAAAATATCCGAATTTTGAATAGAATTTAAAACGTAACAATCATGGCTTTTAAACCCGCTAATAACATTCAAGATTTACAATATTTTGGCGAATTCGGAGGTGTCAATCCTTCAATTTCCGATTCTTCAACATATACTTTCCTCTCTGCAAAAACAATGTTTGACACTTTTGAAGGTAACGCTGATGGCTGTTACCTCTACTCACGTCACTCAACACCTTCAAATTTTTACTTAGGTGAAGCACTCGCGGCTATGGAAGGTACGGAGACTGCAACTGTTACTGCTTCTGGTATGGGTGCTATAACTCCCGTTTTGCTTCAACTATGTGGTAATGGAGAACATATTGTAAGTAGCCGAACTATTTACGGTGGGACGTATGCGTTTCTAAAAAACTTTGCGCCTCGTTTAGGCATCGATACCACATTTGTAGACATTACAAATCTCGAAACTGTCGAAGCTGCCATTACACCTGAGACTAAGGTCCTATATTGCGAGTCTGTAAGTAATCCTTTGCTTGAAGTAGCCGACGTTAAAGGTTTAGCTAAATTAGCTAAAAAATATAATCTACAGTTAGTTGTCGATAATACGTTTTCGCCGTTATCTGTTTCACCAAAAAAACTTGGAGCTGATATTGTTATTCATAGTTTAACAAAGTTTATCAATGGCTCTAGCGATACTGTTGGTGGTGTGGTTTGTGGCACACAAGAACTTATAGACCAATTACGTAATGTCAATGATGGTGCTGCGATGCTCCTTGGCTCAACTATGGACAGTTTACGTGCAGCTTCAATTTTAAAAAACTTGAGAACCCTACACATACGAATGCAACAACATAGCTACAATGCAAATTACTTAGCTAAGAAGTTTGAAGATGCAGGCTTAAAAACTGTTTATCCTGGTTTAAAATCACATCCGTCTCACAACTTATTTAAGTCTATGATTAATGATAAGTATGGTTATGGAGGCATGTTAACCATAGATGTAGGAAGTTTAAATAAAGCAAATGCTCTAATGGAATTAATGCAAGAAAGAAATCTTGGTTATCTTGCTGTGAGTCTAGGATTTTACAAAACATTATTTTCAGCACCTGGAAGCTCCACATCGTCAGAAATTCCTGAAGAAGAACAAACTGAAATGGGCTTAAGTGATGGTTTAATTCGTTTTTCTATAGGCTTAGATGCTGACATCGAAAGAACTTACGATATGATGCATCAATGCATGATTGAATTAAATATTCTAGAACATGAAATAGCTTAACAAAGCATCTATTTTCCTTTTAATCGTTTTATCATTGGGCCAAATACGGACTCTAACGAAGCGTCTTCATTAATTTCTGGACGGCTATTTTTTATATCCCATCGTCCATTATTATTGAAAACTCTAAAAGTAAATAATGATGTTTTAGCATCATTGGGGTCTAATAAAGGATAGCGTAAATCGCTATAGATAAATTTATCCTTGTTCTCTGAAGGTCTAATACTATAGTATCTATCACTAAACCATGCTAACTTCGACAAATCCCTATCATTCATTGGAATAAGATGTTGTTGTTTATCGATTTTTGTCCAATCGTTTATAACTTTTTTGTTATCCAGTAATGAGTAAAAGCCTACATAGTATTCCGTTTCAGTTTCAGCGACACCATACCACAAAACATTATTAAAAATTGTGGGTTGGGTTTGAAAACGTTTAAAAGCAATATTGTTCTTAACTAATGAATTTTTATAAACCCAATTGACGTAGTATTTATTAAAAACTGTAAGTACTAAATAAACCGAACTAATAACAACTCCTAGTTTTAACCAAAGTTGTCTTTTAGGCTTTGTTCTTTTAAAAAACATTAATACAATAAGACTAATCAAAAAAGGAAGTGTGTACAATGGGTCGACTACCGCAATGGTATTAAATGCAACTCTATAGTCTGAAAAAGGTGAAAATAGTTGTGTTCCATATGGTGTAAAGCAATCTAAAATAGGATGTGTAAATAAGGCCAAAAAGAAAAGCAAAACCCAATCTTTCAAATTAGTTGTATGCCAACGTTTGCCTTTATCATATAGTTTAAACACAAGCCAACCAAATACAATTGCTCCAAGAATGGCAAAAAGTATCGAATGCATAAACCCACGATGAAACGCCATGGCTTGTATTTCATTACCATAAAACAAGGCACCTACAAATACATCCAAATCTGGAATTGTACCGCCAATAGCGCCAAACAATAATGCTTTGTTTCCGATTTTCTTACCCAGAACAGCTTCGCCACAAGCAGCACCTAAAACAATTTGAGTTAATGAATCCAACTATAATTAAATTAAAACAATGGTGGTGAAATTAATTATTAAAATGGATACTTCTAGATTAATGAACGATAGATTTTAATTTTTTCAGTGATTTTTACGATTTCAATTTTTAGTTCTTGCTCAAAAGACTTCATTTCCTCTATTCTACTAGCATTATCCATCACTGTTGGGTTTACTTCCATTGAAGACACATAATTAAGAGTCATAACCTTTTTACAAAGTTCACTATTTGCTCTACGAAGTTCAATTTTAGCTTCTAAAGAAGATATGCGACTCTTTCTGAATCTTTTTATTGCTGAACAAATTTTTGTGGATACCATAGCTAAATAATTATATCTAAAGTTCAGATTTACCTAAAATATTGACAAACAGAAAGTTAAAATCAAATTAGTTTTGCCGATGAAATACTTATCTATTCGATAAAGTAAATTATAATGGCTTAATTTGTTATAAGAGTAAGATTATTGTAAAATTACGTAATCAAAAAAACTAAACGATAATGCAAGAAGACAATAACACATCTAGTTTTAAAGCAAAAGATCAAAATATTGTAACCAACAAAGAATTAAATATCTGGGAAGCATTAATACCAGTAATTGCTCTTGTAGGTATGCTTGCATATAACATATATGTCTATGGTGATGACGCCTTAAGTGGTAGTAATCAGTTTATCTTATTAATGGGTGCTGCTGTAGCTGCCGTTGTAGGTTTTTTTAATAAAGTAAAATACAAGCGTATGCTCGAAGAAGTCGCTGAAAATGTTAAGTCTACAACTGGTGCACTTCTTATTCTTTTAATGGTTGGAGCTTTGGCAGGAACTTGGCTGATTAGCGGTATAATCCCAACTATGATTTATTACGGATTACAGATTTTAAACCCTACTATTTTTTTAGCTGCCTGTGTTATTATATGTGCAATTATATCTATCGCAACAGGAAGTAGTTGGACAACTTCTGCTACTGTAGGTATTGCGCTGGTTGGAATAGGAGAAACACTAGGTATATCAATAGGTATGACTGCTGGTGCGGTCTTATCTGGAGCTTATTTTGGAGATAAAATGTCTCCTTTAAGTGACACTACAAATTTAGCGCCTGCAATGGCTGGTGGAGAATTATTTAGTCACATTAAATACATGGCATTAACTACAATACCAACAATAGTGTTGACACTTATAATTTTTATAATAATCGGTCTTAATGTTGATACCACAGGAACACCACAAATAGCTGATAAACTAAAAGCAATTGATGGCGCTTTTAATATTAGTCCATGGCTTTTTATTGTACCCGTATTGGTGATTATTATGATCATTAAAAAAACACCTCCATTAATTGCCTTATTACTTGGTGCTTTACTAGGTGGTGCAACAGCTATTATTGCTCAGCCAGAAATTGTTATGTCAATTGCAGGCGCAGAGTCTTTGACTTTTCAGTCTGCATATAAAGGTGTAATGAATGCATTAACCGTTGATACTGCTGTCACGACATCTAGTGCCGAATTAAATGACTTGTTTACTGCTGGCGGAATGAAAGGAATGCTTGGCACAATTTGGTTGATTGTATGCGCTATGGTTTTTGGTGGAGTAATGGATGCCATTGGAGCACTATCAAGAATTACTGATGCGCTATTAAAAATGGCGACTTCAATTTTTGGTCTATTTGCAAGTACAGTTGCAAGTTGTTTAGCCCTAAATTTAACAGCATCTGACCAATATTTAGCTTTAGTAGTTCCTGGTAAAATGTTTAAAAAAGCTTATGAAGACAAAGGTTTAGCTCCTGAAAATCTTAGTCGTACACTAGAAGATTCCGGTACTGTAACCTCTGTTTTAATTCCTTGGAATACCTGTGGCGCTTACCACTCAAAAGTTTTATTCGGATATGCTGGTGCAACTGCATATATACCTTATGCGTTTTTTAGTATTATAAGTCCATTTATGACATTACTATTTGCAGCTTTTAGAATAAAAATAAAAATGTTAAGAAAAGGAGACTCATAATACTTCAATATTTGAGTAAAATATTCATAATATATCTAAAATTCTAAAGGTTAAATTGTCAATTCCTTAAGATTCTAACACCTATTATAAAGCCTTATTTTACAATAACTTTTTGCTATATACAATCCTTTAAAGATTTGTTCTATGTTGTAATTTTGTATAAAATATTCACAACATAAAAACAATTATATATGTCATTTGTAGGAAAAAAATTCCCAAACCTTAGCGTAGATGCTATGAACGAAATGGGCGATACTTTTAAAGTAAACGTATTAGAAGAGGCTCAAAAAAACAATAAAAAAGTAGTATTATTTTGGTATCCAAAAGATTTTACTTTTGTATGCCCTACAGAATTACACGCTTTTCAAGCTGCTGTTGCAGAATTCGAAAAGAGAAACACTATTGTAATAGGAGCATCTTGTGACACTCCTGAAGTACATTTTGCTTGGTTAAGCACAGCAAAAGACAATGGTGGCATTGAAGGTGTTGAATATCCTTTATTAGCAGATAGCAACCGTAACCTATCTAGTGTGTTAGGGATTTTAGATATAACTAACGAAACTTTTGATGAAGAAACTGGTACTGTTCAGGTTGAAGGTGATAACGTAACATATCGTGCCACTTACATCATTGATGAAGAAGGAACTGTACAACACGAAAGTATTAATAACATGCCGTTAGGTCGTAACGTACAGGAATACATTCGTTTAGTTGACGCTTTAACTCACGTTCAAGAAAAAGGTGAAGTTTGTCCTGCTAATTGGGAAGAAGGAAAAGAAGCAATGCAAGCTAATGCAAAGGGAACTGCGGAATATTTAGCAGCACACCTAAACTAAGAAATTCAAATAAATTAAATCTCGAAGCAAAAAAAGTGTTTCGAGACTTGATTTTCTTCTATGAATAAAAAAATAAGTTATGATTAAAGAATTAAACGAAGATAATTTACAGAGTGTTATCGCAGAAAACGACAATGTTGTTGTACAATATTCTGCATCATGGTGTGGAAACTGCCGCATTATGAAACCTAAGTTCAAAAAATTAGCTTCAGAAAACGAAAACACTGTTTTTGTTGTAGCTGATGCTGAAAAATTTCCAGAAAGTAGAAAACTAGCGACTGTTGATAATTTACCAACATTTGCAACATTCAAAAAAGGAACATTTAAAAATCAAGTTCAGACAAACAAATTTGATGTTTTAAAAGAACTTGTTGAAGAAGTTATATAACTATGAAATTACCTGTAATAAAGCATCTTACACAGTTTATTGAAAACAATGACGAAGACTTCGTGATTGAAACTATTGAAACACTTGAAGATTTAACAGAGGTTCCTTCTCTCAAAGATGAAGAGTTAGATGTTATTGGTGAGCTTATATCGAACATGTACGGCGCTTTAGAAGTCAATAAAATGATTAAAGATGGTACTGCAAAAAAAGAGGCATTAAATACGTTTATGCAACGTGTAATGGGTTCTATCGATAATTAGAAAAAATAGACAATAAAAAAAGCCACTAAAAAGTGGCTTTTTTTATTTTAGCAAGGTTGCTATTTTTTGAAAATTCTTTTCTTCAGCATAGAAAAGGGCGGATTTTTCAAATCCATCTTTTAAGGACTTATCAGCTCCTTTTTTTAATAGAAACTTGACGATTTCTTCTTGCTGGTACATCGTTGCAAAAATTAAAGGTGTAACATCTGCGTTATTACGAGCGTTAATATCTGCACCGTTATTTAATAATAGTTCTGCGATTTGGATATTTCCTTTAAAACTAACTCCTATCAAAGCCGTGTTGCCTGACGCATCTTTAACATCAACCTCAGCATTATATTTCAAGAGAATTTCTGAGGCTTCTTTATTATCAAAATAAGTAGCAAATATAAGTGGCGTAAAGCCTCTAGCATCTTTTGCGTTTACAATTTCAGGGTTGTTTTCAATTTGTGTTTCTAGCCTGTCATTAAGGCCTTTTCTTATTGTATCAAAAAATAATTCTGTAGCGTTCATATAACTTTAATTTAATAAAAAAGGAATGCACTTTTAAAAGCACATTCCTCTTCTTCTTAATTAATTCAATCTTATTTTAAATCAAAACGATCTAAGTTCATTACCTTGTTCCAAGCTGCAACAAAATCATTAACAAAACGTTCTTCTCCATCGTTTGCACCATATACTTCAGCAACTGCTCTTAATTCGGTATTAGAACCAAAAATTAAGTCTGCACGTGTTCCTCTAAACTTTACTGCGCCAGTTCGGCGGTCGCGACCTTCAAATGATTTGTCGTCATCGGATGTAGCGCTCCATGTGTAAGTCATATCTACTAAATTACTAAAGAAATCGTTTGTAAGATGTCCTACATTATCAGTAAATACACCATAATCAGACCCATCATAATTTGCACCCAATACGCGCATTCCGCCTAAAAGGACCGTCATTTCTGGTATAGAAAGACCCATTAAATTTGATTTATCGATTAATAAATCTTCTGCTTTGACATCTAGATTTGGATTAACATAATTTCTAAAGGCATCGCCAAGTGGCTTCAGGTAATTAAATTGTTCAATATCGGTTTGTTCTTGAGTTGCATCACCTCTACCTTGAGAAAATGGAACCGAAATGTTATGACCAGCATTTCGTGCAGCTTCTTCAATTGCAGCATTACCAGCAAGCACAATTAAATCTGCAATAGATACTGTACCATTAAATTCTTTTTGTATTCCTTCTAGAACATTAAATACTTTATCTAATTCTTCAGGGTTATTCACCTTCCAACTTCTCTGAGGCTCTAATCTTAGACGTGCACCATTAGCACCTCCTCGTTTATCTGAATCTCTGTAAGTCGAAGCAGAAGCCCAAGCCGTTCTTACTAATTCAGGTATGCTCAAACCTGAAGCTAAAATCATTTTCTTCAATGACTCTATATCTGAATCACTCAGAGTATAATTTACTTTTGGTATTGGGTCTTGCCAAATTAATTCTTCACTAGGTACCTCAGGACCTAAATAACGATCTATTGGCCCCATATCTCTGTGGGTTAATTTATACCAAGCTCTTGCAAAAGCATCTTCAAAGGCTTTGTGGTCTTCATGGAAGCGTTTTGAAATTTCTAAATACGTAGAATCTATTTTAAGTGCTATATCAGCAGTTGTCATCATTAAAGATTGCTTACCGTTTGGGTCACCTGCTGTTGGTGCCATTCTTGCTTTAGATTCTGTTGTTGGTGTCCATTGGTGTGCTCCTGCAGGACTTTTAGTTAATTCCCAATCGTAATTCAATAATACGTCGAAATAATCTGCATCCCATTGTGTTGGGTTTGGTGTCCATGCGCCTTCTATACCACTAGTAATGGTATCATCTAAAACACCACTTTTATAAGTGTTTTTCCAACCCGTACTCATTTGCTCAATGGGTGCACCATGTGGTTCTACACCTACATATTTGTTAGGGTCTGCTGCACCATGAGCTTTTCCGAACGTGTGTCCACCAGCAATAAGCGCTACAGTTTCTTCGTCATTCATCGCCATTCTACCAAAGGTTTCTCTTACATTTTTTGCAGAGCCTAGTGGATCTGGATTTCCGTTTGGACCTTCAGGATTAACATAAATCCAACCCATCATTACTGCAGCAAGAGGATCTTCTAAATCTCCCCCATTATAACGGTCTTCGTTTGCTCCCCATTCTGTTTCGCTTCCCCAGTACACATCTTGTTCTGGTTCCCATATATCTTCTCTGCCACCAGCAAAACCAAAAGTTGGGAAGCCCATTGACTCTAAAGCCACATTTCCAGCCAATATCATTAAATCTGCCCAAGAAATTTTATTACCGTATTTCTTTTTTATAGGCCATAATAATAACCTAGCTTTATCTAAATTACCGTTATCTGGCCAACTATTTATTGGAGCAAAACGTTGATTACCTGTAGCAGCACCGCCTCTACCATCACCAACTCTGTAAGTACCAGCGCTATGCCAAGCCATACGAATCATAAATCCTCCGTAATGACCGTAATCTGCAGGCCACCAATCTTGAGAATCTGTCATTAGATTCGTAAGGTCCTTCTTTAATTCGTCATAATTAATACTATTGAATGCAGCAGCATAATCGAAATCTTCACCTAAAGGGTTAGATTTTGTGGCATGTTGTCTTAAAATATTTAATTTTAATTCGTTTGGCCACCAATCTCTATTTTTTACTCCGCCGCCTCCGACGGTTTTTTGTTTACCACTTAAAAAAGGGCAATTAGCAGCGCTAGATTCATTTAAATCTGAAGGACTATTGCTACTTGAATGTGCTTTATTTTCCATATTTTATATCTATTGTATCTATAGCTTTAAAGACATAAAGTTAAAAAATTAAATAACCATTAAGAAGAAGCTCTTCATATTTTATATTAATTTTTTTATAACGTATATCAATAGCATTAATCAATTAAATTAATAACACCTATTAGCTACATCTTTTGTTTAATCTTTTACCCAAAAAAGAGCCTATTAGATTTATTTGTTAAACACAAATGTTAAAGACTTGTACTGCATTGATTTGATTACTATTTTTATAAATAAAAACGCTATGTTATTGAAAAAGACAAATATTGAGGAAAAACTACAGCGCTTAAAAAGAAAAAATTATTCTGAGGATTCTGTACTTGAAGCTGTTAAATCCATCTTAGAAAAAGATAATAATACAGAATACCGAATTCTTGATACTATAAACTCTGGTAAATCAACAAATATAAATTCTTTTGATTTTGAACTTCTCGAAACTGAATATATTTACCATATTGACCAAATTAAAAGTATTTGTATAGATTACCGCTTACGCTTTTTAGATACCAAATATTTTAAAGGAAAATTACCCTATGAAGCTATATCTAAAATTAAAGCTATTGAAAAAGCACATGATACAGAACTCAAAGGCTTCAAAATCATAGCACCTTCTAAATTATTCAAATTAGAAAATGCAGATGACCCACTGCTTTTTGCTCCTATTGGCAATGGCTATTACTACTTAGTACACAAATGGGGAAATGACCTTAGTCCATTCCGTAAATTATTGATGTGGCCTTATAAGAATTTTGGCAATCTTATTTTTACTGTATTTATTATGAGTATTTTGGCTACGGCTTTATTCCCTGAAGGTATATTTTCTAATAAGCCAAATTCATCACAAGCAGGCATGATTTTCTTCTTTATTTTTAAATCTATAGCTGCAATGGTTATTTATTATGGCTTTGCCGCAGGAAAAAACTTTAATAAAGCCATTTGGGATAGCAAATATTACAATGCTTAATTCAGGAAATATAGTGTAACATTTATCAAAATTTTGTAACTTATAGGTGCATTAACATTTAAAACCTATAATTATGAGTGATACTGAATATACCAAAGTTTACGGTGGCAATTTTATACTAGTCACTCGTATAAAGAGTGAACTAGAGGCTGTTGGAATTATCCCAATCATTAAAGATGAAGGCGAATCTCAACGCTTAGCGGGATACGCATCTATGAATCAAGGATTTCAAGACATCTATGTTAACAATGAAGAGCTTAAAAAGGCTGTAGAAGTAGTTAATCGCGTAAAGGCTGAAATGGAAACTTAATCATAATAAATTCAGGGCAAACGCATCAGGGCAAAATCATACTTTTAAATTATTGTTGTCCGATAAAACTCAAAAGTAGCACAAAAAGGTATTCCAACCCCAGTAAAATGGTTTGTTTTTTAGGATTTTAAAATAGTAAGCCC
>NZ_JABDQL010000087.1 GCF_013042245.1 Winogradskyella sp.
ACTGTTAAGTACAAAAGAGTATTGCATTAAAGCATGTGTATGAAAATTTTACCTAAAAGGGATTCTTAGCAGTTTAATCTAAAATGTTGAAAACATGAACTTTAAACATAATTTATTCGTATGAAAATAAAGTAGAATAGAGTTCTCCAGCTTAAGATGTAAGACTTAAGCAAATCTACCTAGTGTACTGTTCTTTTACTTATTTTCAATCCACAATCTAGCATTTATAAATGCCTCTAACCAAGGTGACACTTTATCATCTCTATCGGCTGGATAATTAGCCCAATTCCACGGAAAGGTTGAACGCTCTATATGGGGCATAGTTACCAAATGACGCCCCGTTTTATCACATAACATAGCCGTATTAAAGTCCGAGCCATTTGGGTTATGTGGATAACTTTCGTACGCATATTTTGCTACGATATCATACTTGTCTTCTGAATATGGTAAGCTGAATTTACCTTCGCCATGAGAAATCCAAACACCCAAGGTTGTGCCCGCTAAAGTTGAAAGCATAATAGAATTATTTTCTTGAACTTTTACAGATGTAAATGCACTTTCGTGTTTACGAGAATCGTTGTAAGTCATTTTACCATGCTTTTCGTGGTCAGGGTTAATTAAATCTAACTCCATCCATAACTGACAACCATTGCAAATACCTACAGATAAGGTGTCTTTTCTTTTAAAGAAGTTCTTAAGTGCTTTATTTGCTTTTTCATTGTATTTAAAAGCACCAGCCCAACCTTTGGCAGAACCTAATACATCAGAGTTAGAGAATCCGCCAACTGCACCAATAAATTGAATATCCTCTAAAGTTTCACGGCCAGATATTAAATCTGTCATATGAACATCCTTAACATCAAAACCAGCTAAATACATCGCATTTGCCATTTCGCGTTCTGAGTTACTTCCTTTTTCACGGATTATAGCAGCTTTTGGTTTGTTTGTGTTGTTTTTGTAATCTTCTAAAACTCCTGTAAAGTTTTTTGGGAACGTGTATGCTAAAGGCTGATTTTTATAATTCTCAAAACGTGCTTTGGCCAAACCGTTAGCTGTTTGTTTTTGATCGAGTAAGAAAGAAGTTTGGTACCACATGTCTCTTAATCGGGAAACGGTCATGGTAAAAACTTCATCATGATTGATTATGCTTAATACGTCGCTCTCAGTTACTTTGCCAATTTTGAAAAAATCGATATTAGCATCTTTTAAGATAGCTTCAATAGAGTTGTCTTTAGCTTGAAAAACAATGCCAGAGTTTTCAGCAAATAATACTTTGATTGAATCTTTTTGATTCAGTGCAGTAATATCTAGTTCAGCACCGAGGTTATTTTCAGTAAAACATAATTCTAGTAAGGTTGTGATTAAGCCACCTGAAGCGACATCATGTCCTGCAACAATTTTATGGTCCTT
Organism: Winogradskyella sp.; assembly: GCF_013042245.1. Taxonomy (GTDB): domain Bacteria; phylum Bacteroidota; class Bacteroidia; order Flavobacteriales; family Flavobacteriaceae; genus Winogradskyella. The sequence continues at coordinate 1,411 of NZ_JABDQL010000087.1, forward strand.
TATTAATTTTTGAATGGTATTGAAAACCGTTTTTACATAAGTGGCGTCTTTTACATTCGGCGTTTCGTTACCAATTTTATTTGTGATTTGCGCAAAACTACTTCCCCCTAATTTAAAATCATCTTGCGAGATATTGATGTAGTAGATATCACCTTTACCTTTCTGTAAAACAGGCTCGATAACGTTGGTTATGTTATTACAATTTGCTGCTGCAGAAATAATAACGGTACCAGGAGAAATCACTTCGCCTTCAGGATATTTTTGTTTCATGGAAAGAGAATCCTTCCCTGTTGGCACATTAATGCCTAAGTCAATTGAAAACTCTGAAATAGCTTTGACAGCTTCGTACAGTCTTGCATCTTCGCCTTCATTTTTACAAGGCCACATCCAATTTGCAGAAAGTGAAACACTTTTGAGTTCATCTTTAAGAGGCGCCCAAATGATATTGGTTAATGCTTCGGTAATGCTATTACGACTACCCGCAACAGGATTTATTAAACCCGAAATAGGTGAGTGACCAATAGAAGTCGCAATACCTTCTTTACCATTATAATCTAACGCCATGACACCAACGTTATTTAGTGGTAATTGTAATGCCCCAGCACATTGTTGTTTAGCAACTTTTCCACCAACACAACGATCAACTTTGTTTGTTAACCAATCTTTACAGGCTACAGCTTCTAGCTGAAATACTTGATCTAAATAGTTATAAAAATCATCTTTCCTGTATGAGATACTACCGTAATCTCTATCGATAGTTTTATCTGTCAGTACTGTTTTTGGAGAGCTTCCAAACATGTCTTCAAGCGCTAAGTCCATAGGCTTGTTTCCGTTGGATTCAGACTCAAAAGTAAATCTATTATCGTTGGTCACTTGTCCTACATCATAAATTGGAGAACGCTCTCTATCCGCTATTTTATGTAAGGTTTCTAAGTGCTCATTAGAAATAACTAATCCCATACGTTCTTGAGATTCGTTACCAATAATTTCTTTATCTGATAATGTTGGGTCACCAACAGGTAATTTATCTAAGTCTATTTTTCCGCCAGTATCTTCAACTAATTCTGACAAACAATTGAGATGTCCGCCAGCACCATGGTCATGGATAGAAACAATGTGATTTTCGTCACTTTCTACCATACCACGAATAGCGTTTGCGGCACGTTTTTGCATCTCAGGGTTCGAACGTTGTACAGCATTAAGTTCAATGCCTGACGCAAATTCTCCAGTATCGGCAGATGATACTGCTGCACCGCCCATTCCTATTCGGTAATTTTCACCACCGAGAATAACAATTTTATCACCATCCTTGGGTGTATCTTTTAGGGCTTGGTTAGCTTTTCCGTAACCAATGCCACCAGCTTGCATAATAACTTTGTCGTAACCAAGTCTGCGGCCATCTTGTTCGTGTTCAAAAGTTAAAACAGAACCACAGATTAAAGGTTGCCCAAATTTGTTTCCAAAGTCGGATGCACCATTTGATGCTTTAATTAAAATATCAATCGGTGTTTGGTAAAGCCAATCTCTAGCTTCAAATTTTTGTTCCCAAGGTCTGTTTTGTTCTAAGCGGGAATAAGAGGTCATATAAACTGCTGTACCAGCCAATGGTAGCGATCCTTTTCCTCCAGCAAGTCTATCTCTAATTTCACCACCAGAACCCGTTGCAGCACCATTAAAAGGTTCAACAGTTGTTGGAAAATTGTGTGTTTCTGCTTTTAAAGAAATAACTGATTCATAATCTTTTGTGGTGTAATAATCTGGTATGTCCGCATGTTTCGGTGCAAACTGTTCTACTTTTGGACCTTTTATAAAAGCTACATTGTCTTTGTAGGCCGAAACAATATCGTTAGGATTTTGCTTCGACGTTTCTTTAATCATTTTAAAAAGAGAGGTTTCTTTTTCTTCACCATCAATGACGAATGTGCCGTTGAATATTTTATGTCGGCAGTGCTCAGAATTAACTTGACTAAAACCAAAAACTTCTGAATCTGTCAGAGAACGACCAATTTTTTTTGAAACACCTTCTAAATAATTAACTTCTTCATCACTTAATGATAATCCTTCTTTGAGGTTGTAAGCTGAAATATCTTCAATATCAAGGATAGGCTCCGGTTGTATGTCAATAGTAAACATCCTTTGATTAAGACCATTAAATTTCTCAGAAATCATTGGGTCAAAATCCTTAAAACTTTCAGAAACAGATTTAAATTCTTCTATACGGATGATTCCATCAATACCCATATTCTGAGTAATCTCAACAGCATTGGTACTCCAAGGTGTAATCATTGCAGCACGCGGTCCAACAAAAAAAGCATCGATTGATGCTTGTTCTATTTTTGGTTGGGAGCCAAATAACCACACTAATTTTGATGTAGTTTCTGTTGATAATTCTTTTGTTGCTTGAACAGCAAAGACTTTACTGTTTTGGTTTCCGAAGAAGTGAATCATTATGTAAGATTATATTGTGTTTTTGAAGCTGTAAATTTACTTTTTTTATATGTATAAAGTGAAAATTATTTGATAGAAAATTTGGAGTTATAAACGAGTTATTAAATAAAAAAAAGCGACTCGTTAAAGTCGCTTATTGATTATTGCCGTATTAATTTTTTTGTGAGCGTTCCGGAATCGGATTTAAGCCTTAGAAGATAAACTCCTTTTTTAAGGGTGGAAATATTAACTTTCTTTTGATTTGCAGTAATATTTTGTTGCTTAACTTTTTTACCTAAGATGTCATAAATTTCGACACTAACAGCACTGTTAGATGCAATCGTTATTTCGTTTCCTCTTGCAGGATTTGGAAATATTTTGACTTCAGGTTGTTGAAAATCTTCTGTTGATAGTACTGCCCATCTATTTTGGGCAGGAGTGCCTCCCCAGATTAAATTTGCCAAATATGGATTATCTATAAAAGGGTTCATATTTCCTTGAGCACCACTTATAACCGTATTTCTATTATCTTCAATTCCGTTATCAGCTACAGGATCAGAGGCATTCCATTCTAAAAATAATGCAAGTGAACCAACATCACTAAATGGCACATTGTACCTTAAATTTACATACAAAACAATTCTTGCTATGTCACCACGCCAATCCCATCCAGGAAAAAATGCACTTCCAGTAGAAAAATACTGTTGATTAGGTGTTCCATTACCATCAATAAATGGGTTATTATCTCTCGATGAATTAACAGCTATGTCACAAGCTCTTAGAAGATGTAAATCTGCTTCTGCTATTCCTGATCCTAGTAAAGATTTAGGCCAGACATGCTCTGTATTATACGTTTGATTGGAAGGCGGAGTTGGGTTTGAGCCAGACAACAACTGATCATCAGGTCTTACTTCTCCACTGTGTATTAAGGTAACATTGTTAGGGTCATTAGGAGTTGTATCTGCATCATAAAGGAAATCATGTTTGTCAGAATAGCTCAAAAAGGTTGAGAGACTTCCTATAATTTTTGTAGCCAATTGATTGTGCAAATCTGTGTTCGATGACGAATAGTCGACATTGTCACCATCATAATAAGCATAAAGATTCGATAGAGGAACTACTGTTTGGGTAAAACCAAGATTGAATATAAACAGAAGTAGTAGGTAAATGTGTTTCATGTGTTTATATTTATTGTTTTTTTAAGGACACATGCTGTTCGCTATTAATCGTTTCTTTGGGTTATAATATGTCTAGCATGTTTCATAATAATTAATTTTCTGTATATCCTTAAAGTGTAATAATCAGAATGTATCTGTCATTTCGAGCGTAGTCGAGAAATCTAAGTTTGATTTGCAAGATATTTCGACTTTAGTTTATGCTGAGTACTTCGACTGTGCTCAGCATAAACTAAAGTCGAAGTACTCAATGTGACAGAATGTGTTTGAAATCTAAATTATTACTGATTACGGACATACAATTAATTTTTTTCTAATAAGGCCATGTAGAAACCATCAAAGCCAGATTTATGGGCTAATATTTTTTTATCTTTAATTAGTTTAAAATTCTTTCCATTCTCTGAAGTTAAGAATTTTTCGACTTGTTTTTCATTTTCAGATGGTAAAATTGAACAGGTAGCATATACCATTTTGCCACCTTCCTTTACCATTTTAGAGTATTGTTGTAATACTTCCTCTTGCGTTTTCTTAATGTTTTCAATAAATTCAGGCTGTAATTTCCATTTCGCATCAGGATTACGACGTAATACTCCTAAACCAGAGCATGGTGCATCAATTAACAACCTGTCTGCCTTACCATGTAGTTTTTTAATGGGTTTTGTAGATTCAATAGCTTTCATTTCAATATTATGAACACCGTTTCTACGTGCTCTAATCTTTAACTTTCTTAATTTACTTTCGTAAATATCCATGGCAATTACTTGGCCTTTGTTTTCCATTAAAGCAGCCAAATGCAACGTCTTACCACCTGCACCTGCACATACATCTACAACTTTCATGCCTGGTTTTACATCTAAGAAATCTGCAACCAACTGAGAGGACGCATCTTGTACCTCGAACCACCCGTTTTTAAAAGCTTCAGTTTTAAAAACATTAGCGCGTTCCACTAATTTTAAAGCATAGGGATGATTTGGAAGAAACTCTGTTTCAATCTCTTCAGATTGTAGTTTAAGTTGTAAATCTTTCTTGTTTGTTTTAAGGGTATTGACTCTAAGGATAACATTAGCCTGCTCATTTTGCTTTTCAATTTCAGCAGTCCATATTTTTTCTCCAAGCTCTTCAAGACCTAAGTTATCCATCCAATCTGGAATGGATTCTTTTAACTTTCTGACTTTAGAAAGCTCGTCAAATTTTCCTTTAATTTTTCGAGTTGGCGTATCTGTAAAGTATTTCCAATCAGGTAATTGAATACCTTTTAGTGTAGCCCAAACGGCAAACATACGCCAAAGGTTATCTCTGTCAAAAGGCTCTTTAACATCTGCTATTTCTGCGTAAAGTCTTTTATATCTAACAATTTGGTATATAGTTTCTGCTACAAAACCACGGTCGCGGCTACCCCAGCGTTTATCACGTTTTAGAAGTTGTTGTACCACTTTGTCGGCATATTCTCCTTCATTAAAAATTAAATGAAGGCCGTCAATTACGGCAAAGCATAAGTTTCTGTGTAGTCTCATTTTAATTTTATAAGCGTTCAAAGGTACATTTTAATGTTTATTCGTTGAAGGGTTTAACTGTTTATTCGTTTTACTTTTTTTATTTTTAAGAAAAATAAAAGACTATGCGATTATTGGTTATGTTTTTATTGCTCATTGGCTTAAGTTCATGTAAATCTGAAAATCAGTCAAAATCTAGAGCCATTTCAGAAGTTGAAATTAAAACATTATTACAAGATTCTTTGTTGAATGTCAGAGCGATAGCTATAGACGAGAATAATAATTTAAATTTTGCCACTTCTAATGGAGAGATTGGAGGAAAATCTATGAATTTAAAGAATCAAGAGAGTGTTGTTATAAACTTTATAATAAAGCATGATTCAATAATTCCTAATTTCCGATCGATATCAATTACCGAAAAAGGTATTTTTGTTTTTGGGATTAGTTCTCCTGCTTTATTGTATAAAATTGATACTGATTCATTAAAGCTTGTTTATAAAGAAACCCATCCAAAAGCCTTTTATGATTCAATGGACTTTTGGAACGATAGAGAAGGTATTGCCATGGGAGATCCAACTGACGATTGTATAAGTATAATTATTACAAGAGATAGTGGTGAAACTTGGACAAAATTATCCTGTGATGATTTACCTAAAGCTAAAGAAGGAGAAGCTGCTTTTGCAGCAAGTGACACCAATATTGCAATTGTTGGTAATGAAACTTGGATTGCTACTGGTGGTAGGGCAAGCCGAATTTTATATTCTAATGATAAAGGGAAAACTTGGCAAATTTATAAAACACCAATAATCCAAGGCAAATTAACCACAGGAATATATTCTTTAGATTTTTATGATGCGAAAAATGGTTTTGCTATCGGTGGTGACTATACTGATGCAAATGCTAATACTGCTAACAAGATAAGAACTTATGATGGTGGAAAAACTTGGGAAGTTGTTGCTAATGGACAAAGCCCTGGCTATAGAAGTTGTATACAATACATCCCAAGTGGTAATGCAAATGAATTAGTTGCCGTAGGTTTTAAGGGAATTGACTACAGTAAGGATGCTGGAGAAAGTTGGAAACATTTAAGCGACGAAGGTTTTTACACCATTAGATTTTTAAATGATTCTATAGCCTACGCTGCTGGTAGTGGTCTAATTGCTAAACTTATCTTTAGATAGAAAAAGAAGCCTTAGTAGCTTCTCTTTCTTTATTTTTTGTTTCTTTTCTCTCTAAAACTTCGGAGTCTTTCTAAAAGTTTTTTGTTAAACTCATCCTCAGCGGCTTTTAGTCTAATAATTTTTTTAGAAGTTATCACAGTCTTAAGATCATTAACCAATTTTTGTTTGGCTTGGTGCATTTTGTCTTCACCTTCCGTCATTTGATTAAGAAACTTGTTGGCTTTAGCATCAGATATATCAGAGTTTTGACGCATCTGTTTTCTTATAGGCTTAAAATAGTCTGCCTTAATTTTTCTGGTCATTTCCTCATAAGTATTGTAAATAGGCCAAAATTTTTGAGCCTCGTCAGACGTAAGTTCAAGTTTTTCCGTTATAAATGCAGTTTTTTGTGCTTTTATTCTGTCTCTCATTTTGCTGTTTCGCGGTGGTTGGGCAAAGCTTAAAAGCCCAATAAATAGTAATGTAAGTGTAATTATCTTTTTCATGTGTTGTATGTATTATTCTAGAATGGATTCTATATCAGAGTTTTCTAATAAATAATCTTCTAAATTTTCTTCTTTATAATTGGTTTCTATAATGGTAAAGTTTTCTTCTAATATATTCGCATCTACTAGCAACTTTGCTAACTCGTAACTGTTTAATTCAGTTTCTATTAAATAGTTTTGAACCAAATCAGCTGAAAGTTCTTCTGTTTTAGGTTGTGATATAAAAATCGCAAATAGAAATAGGAGTGAAGCTGCAATTCCTGAAACGTAATAAAATGACTTTCTTCTGAATATTGAAATAACAGGTGTTTCATTTTGTAATTTTAGGTGCTTTAAAATATTATCTTCCAAAGTATAAAAATAGCCTTCAGGTGTTTTAAACCCTGAGGTATCAATGTCTTTTATTAGGGTATTATCTACAACAGATTGGATGAGTTTATCATCAAAAGATTCAAAATAATCTTTTGGAGTTTTAAACCCTGTTGATTTGATACTATTTAATTTATTTTTTTTCACCTTGTACTAAAATTGTTTTTCTATGTATTCTATTTATTTGACTTCTAGATTATTAAAAGGTTTAATCTGCAGTTAAAAATGTTTCAATTTTTTTTACTGCAATGTGATAGGATGCTTTTAAAGCACCTTCAGTCGTTTCTAAAATTTGCGATATTTCTTTGTACTTCATGTCGTCAAAATATTTCATATTAAAAACAAGCTGTTGTTTTTGTGGCAATGTAGCTATAGCTTTCTGAAGTTTTAGCTGTATTTCATTACCTTCAAAATAAACGTCAGCTTTTAGATTATTTATAGCATTAGTTTTTGCTTCTTCATTTGTAATTTGGATACGCTTAGCATTTTTGTTGATATGAGTTATAGATTCATTTGTGGCAATGCGGTACATCCATGAGAAGAGTTTACTATCACCCTTAAACTTATCAATACTCCTAAAGATTTTAATAAATGTATTTTGAAGTACATCATCAGCATCATCATGATTTATAACAATTTTTCGAATATGCCAATAAAGTCGCTCTTTATAGAGTTTTAAAAGCTCTCTAAATGCGGTTTCTTTCGTGGCTTTATCTTTTAGCCTGGCAATTAAATCTAGTTCGTCTGTCAAAAAAACTTTGTATTTGCTGCTTTGACTAAGGTAAAAAGAAAAGGTTTAATACATAAGCAAAGTTTATTGGAAAACAGGGCAAAATCATACTTTTAAATTATTAGTGTCCGATAAAAAATCCCTCAATTATTGAGGGATTTTTCGTAAATAGCTGTATTAACTTTCAAATAATATAGCTATGAGTAAAAGTAATCATTTTTTCGGACAGCCGATATTCAGTCAGATGATAAATTTGATTGATTCTTCTATTGTATCAAATGCTTCGGCAAATTGCAATAGCGACCGTTATTGTAAACGTTTTACAACTTTTCAACACTTAATAACTATGCTTTATGGTGTTGTTTCTGGATGCAACTCATTACGAGAATTATCAGCAGGCATAGTAAGTTACGGTTCTAAGATAAGTCATTGCAAATTTGATTATACTCCTAGACGAAGCACTATCTCTGATGCCAATAAGCGAAGAAGCTATTTGGTCTTTGAAGATATTTATAATTCTCTTGTTAAAAAATTTCTCCCTGAATTATCGGACAGCCACAATCAACTTTTAATAGATAAAAAGGTGTATGCTATAGATTCTACTACTATAAAGTTATTCCAGCCCATATTTAATTGTGTAGGTCGCAACGCTAATAGCGGTAAGCGCAAAGGAGGACTAAAGAGTCATCAAAAGCTAGATATGCAAGCAGGCATACCTGTAAAAGTTTATCATAGCCATGCTACAGAGCATGATTCTATGTTTATACATCATAAGGATGTTATGAAGCCAAATGAAGTTGCTCTTATGGATAAAGCCTACAACAATTATAAGTTATTTGATAGGTGGAATAAAAGCGATATCTACTTTGTAACTAGACTTAAAAACAATGCACAAGAAGAGCTAATAGAAGAGTTTGAACTTAAACCAGCAACACCAGATAATATACTAAGAGATGCTAAAATAGCCTTAACCTATAAGAATGATAATGGACAAGAGGTAAAGGTTGAGCTAAGGCTTGTAAGCTTTTACCATGAAGAAAAAAATAAGGCTTACTACTTTCTTACCAATCTATTTGATTTAGAAGCAGAACAAATTGCAAACCTATATAAAAAGAGATGGCAAATTGAAACCTTATTTAAGAAGA
>NZ_JABDQL010000088.1 GCF_013042245.1 Winogradskyella sp.
GTGTTTTAGAATGGGTGCACATTGCAACATGCCAAACATGTCTTGTTTACTCAAAACCACAGGCAATGCATTTTGACGTTTTAGAGGCGGTAACTTTAGATGAGAATAGGGTAAATCGTATTGCTTAAGCATAAAACGAAGCCCATAAACGGTATGCTTAAAGGTGGATGCTGATGGGGAATGCTTTTGGGTTTTAATCTGATAGAGGTAGTCCTCAACTTGGTCAGAGGTTAGCTTGTGAGCTACCATACCATAATGCAAACTGATCTTGGCAATCTGCCTAATGTAATTGTTAAAAGTACTTTGGCTTTTACCTAAGACGGTATTGGTTTTTTCTAGCTGGTGATAAAGTGCGGTAAAACCTGGTACTTGGGCTTTGGAACGACTAATAATCGTACTTACATGTTTTGATTTTTTTTCATCATGATAAAATTTTAATGATTAACTTTACAAGGATACTAATCTTTGGTGAGAAAAGCTACCGAAGGTTTAGTTCAACACTGGCTATAATTCATTACGGCGGAATTTCCTTCCGGAAATTCCACGCATTTTTGCTATCTTTCGGTCAACATCGGAAAAATGGTCACCCATTTTTCCGTAACGAAATCATAGCCAAAACCGTTAGCTGCAAGGCGGAAAACCAGCCGCACAAATAGCACATTTGGTTTTTGCCATCACACAATCCAACCCTAAAAAACCAAAAGAGCTATTTTTTTCACCGCTCACAGACTGTTAATAAGTTTGACGGACTCAATCATTGAATATCCAAAAAGACTGAATATATTTGACATTAATTGTCAAGTTTAATTAATCAAGTGATATTTCACAAATGAAAGAAAACAAATCAATAGGCGAAATACTCCGAGAAAACAGAGAAAAAAAAGGATTGCTTTTAAGGCACGTATCTGCCAAACTCGACATTGATACTGCAATACTCAGTAAAATAGAAAGAAGTGAACGAAAAGCGACAAAAGAACAAATCTTAAAACTTGCCGAAATATTAGACTTAGACAAGGAAGGTTTGCTTGTTCAGTATCTGAGTGAAAAGATACTTTATGAAATAAAGGATGAAGAACTTGGAAGCAAGGCACTAAAAGTAGCTGAACAGAAAATGAAATACATCAACAAAAATAAAAGCGGAAACTGATGGAGTTAAAATTAGAACTATTAGAATATCAAGAAACCGCAATCAAATCTATTGTGAATGTATTTGAAGGGAACGACAAAAACACATTTGACAATGCTTGTACTGATGGGATTCGTTCAAATATTTGTTCGCTCTCAAAAGAGCAATTAGCAGAAAATATCAAATCTATTCTTCTTGAAAACGGAATTGATGAAGAAGTTGCCAAACTTGAAGAAGTACTAGAACTAACCATAGAAATGGAGACAGGGACAGGGAAAACCCTTGTTTACATAAAGTCCATTTATGAAATGTTTAAACACTACGGATTTACAAAATTCATCATTCTTGTTCCTTCGGTTGCTATTCGACAAGGCGTTTTAAACACACTTACAACTTTTAAAAAACAACTGGAAGAAATTTACGGGTTTACGCCAAAAGTATTTGAATACAGTAGTAAACGACTGAACAAAGTAACCAACTTTGTAGAAGAACAACATCCGCAAATAATGGTAATGACTTTGGCTTCTTTTAATTCGGAAGACAAAATTTTAAACCAAGCCAAAAGAGAAGACCTTTTTGCAAACATTCCGTTTATTGAAGCTATTGGGCGAACAAACCCAATTATCATAATGGATGAGCCACAAGAAGGAATGGACACGACAAATTCCATTAAACAAATTGCTAAACTCAATCCTTTATTTAAGATTAGATATTCGGCAACTCACAAAGTTGCAAAAAACAAGACCTATCGCTTAACGCCTTATGACAGTTACAAGCAAGGTTTAGTCAAAAAGATTGAAGTTTTAACTGTTACCGAAAAAAATGATGAAGCCACTTTAAAACTGGAACTTTCGGAAACCAAAAACGGAAAAAATCCAATTCAGGCGAAAATCAAAGCTTGGCATCAATCAGCAAGCGGAAAGATTGAATTTAAAAACACAAAATGGCTGAAAGATGGAGATAACTTAGGCAAAGTAACCAATAACCCAAGTTATTTAAAATATACCATTAGTAGAATAAATAAAAGTCTAAGGACTGGAAAATGGTCTGTTAGCTTTCATAATGGTGTTGAAATTTTTGAAAAACAAGCCTCTGGAAATGTACAAAATATTTGGGCATTACAATTAGAGTGGCTTATAGTTCGCCACTTCACAAAAAAACAAAAACTACAAGAAAAAGGTATAAAATGCCTTTCGCTTATTTTTATTGATAAAGTTGCCAATTATGTAAGTGATGAACCAATAATCAAAAACCTTTTTATTAAAAAGTATAAAGAAATTTATCCTGAATTTCACGATAACAAAGAACCAACAGCAGAACATATTGAAATGATTCAAGGCTCATATTTTGCGAAAACAACGAAAAATGAATTTACAGATAATGAAACATCAATGCGTAAAAACAAAGATGTTTTTGATGCCATTTTAAAGGATAAAGAGGGGTTAGTTTCTTATGGTGATTCTGTTTCCAATAAAATTGAATTTATCTTTTCTCATTCCGCTTTGGGTGTTGGTTGGGATAATCCGAACATCTTTAATATTGCTACGTTAAGCAATTCTTTTTCAGAAATCAAAAAACGCCAAGAAATTGGTAGAGGATTACGGATTTGTGTTGACTCCAACGGACAACGTGTCTATGATAAACATACTGTAAGTGATGATGAACGAATTAATCAACTTACAGTAATACCAAACGAAACCTACGAAACTTTTGTAACACAATATCAAGAGGAGATAAAAGAGGTTTATGGTCACTCTGGTGCAGGTGCAGGAATGACCCATACACATAAAGGAGAAAAACAAAATGAAGTTCATTTTAAGCGTAGCGAGAATGAAACTATTAATAAAGCCTTCAAACGATTTTGGAATGCTTTAGCTAAGAAAACAAATTATACTGTTGGTTTTGATGAAGCATCTTTGATTAAAAGAAGCCAAGAGGCTCTGAATACTATTGAAATTGCTGATTATGTAGCAGAAGTAAGTAGCCGAACGATTGGCTCAATTACAGAAGAAGGTATTGTAGATGAATTTGGAGGTAAAGAAAACTACAAACTAAAAGCTCATTTTTCTGCATTAGATTTAGTAGAAGAAATAAGTGAAAATACTGGATTAAGCTATAACACAACTATAAAAATTATAGACGAAACCAATCTCGAAAATTTCGCTAAAAACCCTCCTCAATTTATTCATCAAGCATCCGCTTTAATTAAGAATATTGAATTGGAAGAAATGATAAGGGGTTTAGACTATCATTTAACAGATGAAACCTTTCCTTTTGAATTTAACGATTTTGTAAAACAAGTGGATAGTTCTCAGTACCGAGACACACCAAATAGAGGATTTTACAATAGGATGCTAACAGACAGTTATATAGAAAGGCAGTTTGCATTGGGAGCCGATTTAGATGATGAAATCATTTGTTTTATGAAACTTCCTGCTTATTACAAAATACCTACTCCTATTGGTAATTACAATCCCGATTTTGGTATTGTGATGAAACGCAAAAGTTTGAGAGATGGAAAAGAAAGTGAGTTCTACTTTGTCATTGAAACCAAAGGAACAAACGACATCAACGATAAAAAAGCACTAAAAGAAAGTGAGATTTATAAAATTGAATGTGCTCTAAAGCATTTTGTCACATTAGGAGTAGAAGTACAATACAAAGCACCTGTAAAAGATTACCAATATTTTAAAACAGAAGCTACAAAAGACATTAACGCATTAATTGAAGAAGCATAATGAGCAACGATAAACAACATCCTGAAAACCCAATGGAGAAAGTACAATCACACGATTGGAACAAAGAAAGATTGAAGCAATTAAAACAGTTAATGCCAGACCTTTTTACCAATGATGGCAAACTGAACATTAGCGAACTCAAAAAAGTAATTGACCCTAAAAGCGTAAACGAAACCGAACGTTACGAATTTAGATGGTTTGGGAAAAGCAATGCCAAAAGAGAAGCCTTTACTCCTACTGATGCTACGCTTGTGTATGATGAAGATAGAAGTGTAAACCCTACCGAAAGTGAAAACCTAATAATTGAAGGAGAAAATTTAGCAGTACTAAAACTATTAAGCAACAGCTACCGTGAACAAGTAAAGTGTATTTACATAGACCCACCTTACAATACAGGAAAAGATTTTGTGTATTCAGATAAATTTAACCAAGACAAAGCAGCATATTGGGAAGATGCTGAAATGACTGAAAACGGCTACAAGATTGATACAAATACAGAAACTGATGGTCGTTTTCATAGCAATTGGCTGAATATGATGTATAGTCGATTACTGATTGCAAGGCAGTTACTACGTGAAGATGGCGTAATTTTTATATCCATTGATGATAATGAGGTGCATCATTTACGGAAGTTGTGTGATGATGTTTTTGGAGAGGATAATTTTATTTCTAATGTTATATGGGAAAAAAAATTCGCACCTTCGAATGATGCAAAATGGTTTTCAGATAATCACGACCATATTATTGTTTATGCCAAAAACAAAGAAATATTTCGCCCTAATTTATTAGAGAGGACTAAAGAATCTATATCTCGATATAAGAATCCAGATAATGATGAAAGAGGTGTTTGGGTTTCTGGTGATATGACAGTAAAAACATATAATCAGAACTACGATTTTGAAATAACAACTCCATCAGGGAAAAAAATATCCCCACCAAAAGGAATTTGTTGGAGATATTCAAAAGAAAAAGTGACTGAACTAATTAATGACAATAGAATTTGGTTCGGTACTTCTGGCGATAACGTACCAAGAGTAAAAAGATTTTTAACAGAGGTAAAAGATGGAATTACACCTCTTACAATTTGGTATCATAAAGATGTTGGACATAATCAATCTGCAACTCAAGAATTAAGAAAAATATTTTTAGGAGAACAATATTTTGACACACCTAAACCAACTCGTTTATTAGAAAGAATAATTCATCTATCAATGGATAGTGATGACCTAATTTTGGATTTTTTCGCAGGCTCAGGAACAACAGGACAAGCAATAACGGAACTAAACCAAGAAGATGGTGGGAACAGAAAATACATTTTAGTTCAGTTACCCGAACAAACAGACGAAAAAAGTGAAGCCTACAAAGCAGGTTACAAAAAAATAAGCGATATTACTATTGAGAGGAACAAACGAGTAATAGAAAGAATAGAGAAAAAATTAACAGAAAAAGAAGAAAAGAAAAAAGGAGAACTTCCTTTAGAAATGGTAGCCGAAAACACCGTTGAATATTCAAAAAAGACTGGTCTTGGCTTTAAAGTATTCAAATTACAAAAATCAAACTTCCCAAGAGTAGAATTTGCTCCAGACCCAGAAAAAACAGAACAAGAAAACATTGATTTGCTTAAAAAGTATATCAAAGAAAAAGAAGCACAATTGGTTTCTGCTTTCAATAAAGACGAATTGATAACCGAAATATTAATCAAAAACGGTTTCAAGCTAAATTACACCTTAACCAAGCAAGAAAAATTCAAGAAAAATGAAATTCTATTTGCCACAGATGGAGACAAAGAAACGCTAATCTGTTTAGATGTAATTATTGCAAATGAAACCGTAGAACATTTCAAAACCAATACAAATCAAAAATTAATTGTATTGGAACGTGCCTTAGACACCACAAAAAAATGGAATTTAAAACACGCTATGGGCGATAAATTTAATGCGTTTTAAAAATAAGAATGAAATGAGTAATAAAGTAATTGATTTGTTTGGAAACAATAAAGTTGTTCCTAACACAGGAGTTAAATATTCAAAATTATTAGAGCAATTTATGAATCCGTTTATGGAGGATTTTAAAGATTATGAATACATAGAAGATATTCTTGATTTTGCAATTAATGCTTGGAACTTTGGAAATATAAAAACAATTATACCATCCGAAGAATTTGATAAAGCAAGAAAAGATATTCCAAAAAACGATATTGATTTTGCGTTATTAAATAGAATGATTGATTATAAAAATGAAAAGTTTAAAGAATATGAAAATTTTATAGTTGATTTTGAACTTGAGGAGGTAGCTGTGGGTGACCCCATATTAAAGGTTATAACTCAAGAAAAAGAGGCTTACCTTTCTAATATGCTAAACGCAATGGAAGCACCCCTTTCCTATTCTGAAGAAAATTTTGAAGAAAATTATATTAACAGAAGTGCAATTATTGTAAAACCAAAACAACCTTTTATAGATTGGCACAATAGTTTATATCCTGACAGTAAGATGGATGAGATAGATATTGATATCTATTTGGTTGATGACAGCATAAATGATTTAGAAAAATGGCTGAAAAAAAAATTCGATAAGTTATTTACAATGGTATTGTATGATTGGCATACCAATAAAAAAGAATGGCCTCAAAGACGTAATTATAAAATGTTTAAACAATGGTTTAGAGTTGAAATATCTGAAACGGTTTATGATTTAGAAAAAAGACCAATTCTAAAATCAGAATAAAAAAATGAAAATACCATTAAACGAATTTGAACAACTTATTGATGAAAAAATCCTTAAAAGAGGGCTTTCTTATTTTAAAAGTGGTGCAATAACCGATTTTTCAGAAATATCTACTGGCGAATATGAAGCTATTGTTTCTGGTACTGAAGAATACAAGGTTGAGTTAGAAATTAGCAACAATACAATAACTGAACATAATTGCGATTGCCCTTACGATATGGGACCGGTTTGCAAACACGTAGTTGCAGTAGTTTTTCATTTGCAACAAGATGAGTTAGAATTGAATCAACCGAGTATTTCTAAACAAAAAAAGAAAAAAACTAAATCAGTTTCTCAACAAGTAAAAGAATTGTTAAAAGCAATTTCACATAAAGAACTGATAGAATTTGTACAAGAGAACAGTAAAAAGGACAAGAAATTCAGAAACTACTTCTTGGCATCCTTCGGTCATTTAAGCCAAAACCAATCGAAAGAGTTTTACCAAAAACAGATTCATTCCATTTTGCAAACAGCAGCAGGAAGAGATGGTTGGATTGGTTGGTCTGATATGAAATATGTAGTAAACACAACCGAACCTTTTTTAGAAAATGCCGAAAAGTATTTAGCCAATAATAATTTTGATAATGTATACTTCATCTGTACAGCTTTATTGGAAGAAATGACGGAAGCTTTTCAATATGGAGACGATAGTAATGGTGATTTAGGTTATTTTGTGGAATCAGCTATGGAGTTACTCTCAAAATTAGCACAAGAAAAACTTCCTAAAGCCTTAAAAGAGAAAATATTTGAATATTGTATTTCTTCTTTTAAACAAAAATTATTTGAAGGTTGGGATTGGCATTTAGGAATGCTTCACATTGCTTCTGATTTAATTGAAAGAGAAAGTGATGTTGATTTAGTACTTAGCTGTTTGGACACCATTAACGGAGAATACGATCGAGAACGAGCACAATTATTTAAACTGGATTTACTCAGAAAGTTTAAAGATGAGAAAGAAGCGGTAGAATATATCAACAAACACATCTCAAATTCATCAATAAGAACGAAAGAGATAGAAAAAGCATTTAAAAGTAAAAACTTTGAAAGAGTAGTAAATCTTTCAAAAGACGGTATTAAATGTGATGAAAAAGACAAGCCAGGATTAGTGAAAGTTTGGTACAATTGGTTGTTGAAAGTTGCTCAATCCGAAAAAGACACTTCTAAAATCATTAAGTATTCTCGATTCTTATTTATTGACAATTTCCATCCACAACAAGATTATTATCAAATTCTTAAAGAGAACATTGAAGATGAAAAGTGGCATCCATTTTTAGAAGAAATAATAAAAGAAATCACACCTAAACAGAGATGGACTTACACAGAGTTAATTCGAAAGATTTACATAAAGGAGGAATGGTGGGATAGACTATTTTTAATGCTCAAACAAAATCTCTCTTTGGAGAATATTCAGCAAAATGAAGAGTATTTATCAAAAGATTATTCTGCTGAATTAATAGAACTGTACAGCGAAAGAATTATAAATTACGTTGAAAAGTACATAGGAAGAAATCATTACCAAACAGCTTGTAGATATTTACGTAGAATGAAAAAACTAGGCGGAAATGAACAAGTAAATGAGTTAATAGAATTATTTAGAAAACAATATCCACAACGCAGAGCACTAATGGACGAATTAAACCGAGTATAAATACCAGCCAACGCTAAAAGCCATACACATTGCCAAGTCGCTCAAAAGCCAACCGCTAAAAGCCAAAACTTGGCCAAGAGTATGTCTTCTGCCAACGCTATCAGCAGAACTCAAAATAAAGCCCAGACAGCTAACAAAGAACTGAGCTAAAAACCAAATAAACTTTAAATTAATTTTAGGCAATATGTTTCTTGGCATTGTTGAAATAGAATAACGCTCCTACGTCGCGTTATTTCCAGTTCAACAAGCCTATTA
>NZ_JABDQL010000089.1 GCF_013042245.1 Winogradskyella sp.
ATACTTGAGCGGATTAAGAATAATAATCAACGCCTAAAGGAGTTTGCATTATATGCCATTACAGGGCAATCCGCTTGGGAATTATGGAGAACAAGTACTAATTCAGTCATATATTAGAATATAGCCAAATTTATTTAATCAATCCAGCACGCCTCAACAACGCTTCTGGTTTTGGCTCTTGACCTCTAAATTTTTTGTAAAGTGCCATTGGATTTTCTGTTCCACCACGAGAAAGCACATATTTCTTTAACTTATTTGCTACTGTTTTATTAAAAATGCCTTCTTCTTGAAAATACTCAAACGCATCGGCATCTAAAACTTCTGCCCATTTGTAACTGTAGTAACCAGATGAATATCCGCCTTGAAAAATATGCGCAAAAGCGGTACTCATACAATTTTCTGCAACATCAGGATAAAGACTTGTATCACCAAAAGCAGCTTCTTCAAAATGTTTAACTGAAGAGATGTCTTCTGGGCTTTCGTGAGAATGCCAAGCCATGTCTAATAATCCAAAGCTTAATTGTCTTAAGGTTTGCATACCTTCATGAAACGTTGCTGAAGCTCTAATTTTCTCAATTAAATCCATCGGAATCACTTCTCCAGTTTTATAATGCGTCGCAAATAGTTGTAGCGTTTCTTCTTCGTTACACCAGTTTTCTAAAATCTGACTTGGTAATTCTACAAAATCCCAATATACGCTGGTTCCTGATAAACTTGGATAGGTTGTATTGGCTAACATGCCATGAAGTGCGTGGCCAAACTCGTGGAATAATGTCGTCACCTCGTTAAAGGTTAGAAGTGAAGGCTTACTTTTAGTAGGCTTGGTAAAGTTGCAAACGATAGAAACATGTGGTCTTTTGTTTGTTCCGTTTTTAATCATCTGTGGTTTGTAAGATGTCATCCATGCACCATTACGTTTTCCCGAACGTGGAAAGAAATCTGCATAAAAAATAGAAACCAACTCTCCATCAGTATCTAAAACTTGGTAGGTTAATACATTATCGTGGTATTTATCGATAGTATCTACTTCTTTAAACTGTAAACCAAATAATTTTTTAGCTACTGTAAACGCCCCGTCAATAACATTCTCTAATTTGAAATAAGGTTTCAACTGTTCATCATCCAAGCTGAATAATTTTTGTTTCAGTTTTTCAGAATAATAGGCAGAATCCCATTTTTGAAGTTTGTCAATACCATCTAAACCTTTAGCAAATTGCTCTAAATTTTCAAACTCTTTTTTGGCAGCAGGTTTTGCTTTTGCAAGCAATTCATTTAAAAACTTCTGAACATTTTTTGGAGACCCTGCCATTCGTTCTTCAAGTACAAAATGCGCATGAGATTTATAGCCTAAAATTTCGGCTCGTTCGTTTCTGAGTTTTACAATACTGAGAACATTGTCCTGATTGTCTAGTTCATCGCTTTTAAAACCTTTGCTTCCAGAAGCTTTTGAGAGTTTTTTCCTCATTTCTCGATTATCAGCATAAGTCATAAATGGAATATAGCTTGGGTAATCTAAAGTAATTAACCAGCCATCTTTTCCTTTGCTTTCTGCTAATTGTTTCGCCGCTTCTTTTGCGCCATCTGGTAAGCCTAAAACTTGAGATTCCTCAGTCAGAAGCATTTCAAATTTGTTAGTTTCAGTAAGAATATTTTCGCCAAACTTTAATTTTAGCTTGCTGAGTTTTTTGTCAATTTCGCGAAGTTTTAATTTTTTGTCTTCTCCAAGATTAGCACCGTTTCGTGAAAAGCTTTTATATTTTTTATTAAGAAGCATTTCTTGTTCAGTATTTAATTTTAAATGCGATTTTGATTGGTAAACTGCTTTTACACGTTTAAATAAATCTTCATTTAGGGTAATATCATTTCCAAACTCTGATAACAAAGGAGAGACTTCTTGTGCTATTTTTTGAATATCATCATTAGTTTCAGCAGAATTTAAATTGAAAAATATACTCGAAATTCTATCTAATTCTTCACCAGAAAAATCTAAAGCTTCAATTGTGTTTTCAAATGTTGGTGCTTCAGAATTATACGCAATAGCATCAATTTCAGCTCGTGCTTTTTCAATAGCGATTTTAAAAGCAGGCAAAAAATCTTCAGTTTTAATTTCTGAAAATGGTGCTGTGTTGTGTGTTGTATTGAAGGGTTTATTTAAGGTTGTCATTATTAATCTGAATTTTTTCTATACGAATTCACAAGCTTAGGATAACTTGTGACCTATGAGTTTTTGTTAAATTGAAGGCTTAATTTTTATTCTAAATCCTTAGCAGACTCAATAACTTTAGCTTTTAGACCTTCTTTATAAACTAGTACCTTATCTAGCACACACTTATCACTTGTGCCTAAAATCTGCGCTGCTAAAATCCCAGCATTTTTAGCGCTATTAAGTGCGACCGTTGCCACAGGAACGCCACCAGGCATTTGTAAAATGGATAAAACTGAATCCCAACCGTCAATAGAATTACTGCTTTTTACGGGAACACCGATTACGGGTAATGGTGATAAAGAAGCTACCATTCCAGGTAAATGTGCTGCACCACCAGCACCGGCTATAATAACTTTAATGCCGCGTTCGTGGGCATTTTTACTGTAATCGAATAACTTTTCAGGAGTACGATGAGCAGAAACTATATCGACTTCGACTTCAATATCAAAACCTTTTAAAATCTCTACAGCATCTTGCATGACTGGTAAGTCACTTTTGCTTCCCATGATTACACCTATTTTGCTCATAATTATTTGCTTATTACTTGTATGGTTTCTTTTACCTGTTGTGCGATAGCTCGCGCTTTATTAATATCCTTATCTACAATTGTTACATGACCCATTTTACGAAAAGGTCGCGTTTGTTTTTTTCCATAAATATGAGGTGTAACGCCATCCATAGCCATGATTTGTTCAATATTTTTGTAAAATACATTACCAGTATGATTTTCTGCACCAACCAAATTGACCATAACACCAGCCACTTTGCTATCGGTGTTTCCTAATGGTAAATCTAAAATAGCACGGAGCTGTTGTTCAAACTGGCAGGTAAAACTTCCTTCTATAGAGTAATGTCCAGAATTGTGCGGTCTTGGTGCAACTTCATTAACTAAAATTTCATCGTTTTCGGTCAAGAACATTTCAACTGCCAATAGTCCAACATGCTTGAAGGCATCAGCAACTTTTAATGCTACACCTTCGGCCTTTTTAGTAATATGTTCAGGTAATCTTGCAGGACAAAGTACATATTCTACTTGGTTGGCCTCAGGATGAAACTCCATTTCAACTGTTGGATATGTTTTTATTTCCCCAGAACTATTTCTTGCAACAATTACCGCTAATTCATTTTTAAAAGCAATCAATTGTTCAGTAATACATTCTACGTTTGGTAGCTTTTTTAAATCTTCAGCATTTCTAACCACTTTCACACCCTGGCCATCGTAACCAAAACGTGCACTTTTCCATACAAATGGAAAATTTAGAGCTTCATTTTTAATTACCGTTTCAATTTCTGAAGTGTAAGCAAAACGAGAAAATGGCGCTGTTGGAATATGCTTATCTAAATAAAATAATTTCTGTGTCGCTTTATTCTGAATTGTTCGTAATGTTTTAGAAGATGGAAACACTTTTTTGCCTTCATCTTCAAGTTTTTCTAATGCATCGACATTGACGTTTTCAATTTCAAAAGTAAGTACATCAACACCTCTTCCAAATTCTAGAACCGTATCGTAATCCAAAATATCGCCTTGTACAAATTCATCACATGCTAAACGCGATGGCGCTTCTGCACTACTGTCAATTACTTTGGTGTTAATATCGAATTTTCTGGTAACATAAAGCATCATTTTGCCCAATTGGCCACCACCTAAAATACCGAGTTTAAAATCTGAAGAAAAATAGCTCATTAGTCAGCTCCACGCAATGTGGAAATCTTTTAAAAATTCAACTTAAATCGCTAACAAAAATACATTAATTATAGAAGAATATTCTAAAATTGGAAACCAAAAATCGGCAAACGTTAATCATTTGATTATCTTTGCATTCTTAAAATAAAAATATGCTAGTCAAGCTTCAGGATTTATATTTCAAGCCTTTTATTTCAGAGGAGCAAATTCAAGATGCTGTTCAACAAATGGTTGACGCTGTTGCAAATGATTTAAAAGACGAAATGCCCATTTTTGTTGGGATACTCAATGGGTCATTTATGTTTGTGAGTGATTTTGTAAAAAAGTACCCGCATCCTTGTGAAGTTACGTTTATAAAATTAGCATCTTATGAGGGCGTAAAATCTACCGAAGATATTCAACGTCTCATTGGTTTAACTCAAGATTTAACAGACAGAACAGTTGTTGTTTTAGAAGACATTATTGATTCTGGAAATACACTTGAAGAAGTCCACCGAATTTTTAAAAATGAAAATGTAAAACAACTTATTATAGCAACCTTGTTTTACAAACCCGAAGCTTACAAAAAAGACTTTAAACTACATTATGTTGGTTTAGAAATTCCAAATAAATTCATTGTCGGCTATGGCTTAGACTACAATGGATTAGGAAGAGATTTACCAGCAGTATACCAATTAAAAACGACACAACACATGATTAACATTGTATTATTTGGACCTCCAGGTGCAGGCAAAGGTACACAAGCCAACTTCTTAAAAGACAAATACGATTTAGTACATATTTCTACTGGAGACGTATTTAGATACAACATAAAAAATGAAACGGCTTTAGGTACTCTTGCTAAGTCTTATATGGATAAAGGCGAATTGGTGCCAGATAAAGTTACTATCGATATGCTTAAAGCTGAAGTAGAAAAGAATGCGGACGCTAAGGGTTTTATTTTTGATGGTTTTCCTCGTACAAATGCACAAGCCAAAGCTTTAGATACGTTGATGAATTCTAAGGATTCTCAAATCAATGCCATGGTGGCTTTAGAGGTTGATGATGAGGTGTTGGTTGAGCGTTTACTAGAAAGAGGTAAAACAAGTGGACGATCTGATGATGCTGATGAAAATATTATTAGAAACCGTATTAAGGAATACTATGACAAAACAGCAATCTTAAAAGATTACTATTCAGCCCAAGATAAATATTTTGGGGTTGATGGTGTTGGTAGTATTGAAGCTATAACAGAGCGTTTAAGTGCTGTTCTGGATAAACTATAAATGCAGAGAGTTTAAACTTTAAACTTTAAACTTTATAAATTTTAAACTCTAAAATGACTGAAGGGAATTTTGTTGATTACGTAAAAATGCACGTATCTTCTGGTAACGGAGGAAAAGGTTCAGCACACTTACATCGCGAAAAATATATACAAAAAGGTGGTCCCGATGGTGGTGATGGCGGTCGTGGCGGTCATGTTATTATTCGAGGAAATGAAAACCTTTGGACATTATTACATCTCAAGTTCAAAAGGCATATCAGAGCTGGGCATGGTGCTCACGGAAGCTCTGGTAGAAGTACAGGTGCAGATGGTGAAGATATGTATTTGGATGTACCGCTAGGAACAGTAGTTAGAGATACCGAGACTAACGAGATTCTTTTTGAAATTACTGAAAACGGTCAAGAAAAGATTGTTGCAGAAGGCGGTAAAGGTGGTCGAGGTAATTGGCATTTTAAAAGTTCTACTAACCAAACGCCACGTTATGCACAACCTGGAATTCCTCTTGAAGAAAGATACATCACTCTAGAATTGAAGGTGTTAGCAGATGTTGGGTTGGTAGGTTTTCCTAATGCTGGGAAATCAACGCTACTCTCTGTAATGACCTCAGCAAAACCTAAAATTGCTGATTATGAGTTTACGACCCTTAAGCCTAATTTAGGAATCGTAGAATACCGTGATTTTAAATCCTTTGTCATGGCAGATATCCCTGGTATTATCGAAGGTGCAGCAGAAGGAAAAGGTTTGGGCTATTATTTTTTAAGGCATATTGAGCGTAATTCTATATTACTTTTTTTAGTACCAGCTGATGCTGATGATATTGCTAAACAATATGAAGTTTTACTCGATGAGCTAAGACGCTATAATCCTGAAATGCTCGACAAAGAGCGTTTTCTCTTAGTTTCTAAATCAGATTTATTGGACGAGGAGTTAAAGGCTGAGATGAAAGAAGAACTTGACAAGACTTTAAATATCAATTACATGTTTATGTCTTCCGTTGCTCACCAAGGAATTCAAGAATTGAAGGACAAACTTTGGAAGCTATTAAATGACTAAATCTGTTGTTTAAGATTAGTTAAAAATTATATCCTGACTTCATTTTTTAGTATCTTTAAAAGAAAAAGATGAAGCTTTTAAGAATCCTTACAGCCTTGCTATTTTTGACTTCGTGCGGTGCTATCGTAAATTATGATTACGAAAAGAATACTGATTTTTCAACATACAAAACCTACGATTATTTTACCGATATGAAAACGGGCTTCAGCCAATTAGATGATAAACGTTTTATAGGAGCTATCGACAAAAAACTCGAAACTTTGGGTTTTGAACAGTCCGAAACACCCAGTTTTAGAATAGATATTCAGTCTGTTGAAGCAATTAATAATTTCAATAACACAGTTGGTGTTGGTATTGGAGGTACAGGAAATGGTATTGGTGGTGTTGGAACTATAGGAATTCCTATTAATTCAAACAGGAATATAAGAGAAGTAAGTATTGAGTTTGTTGACGATTCTAAAAATGGAGTTTTTTGGCAGGCAGAGACTACTATCTCAAATATTGGAAATTCTCCTGAGAAGCGAGAAGCATCTTTTGTAAAACTAGTAGAGAAGATTTTCAGTAAATATCCTCCAAAAAAATAGTTAAATCATTTCTTACATGATAATACTGTGATATTTTGTATATTTATGAATGCCAAAAAAGATAAGTATTACAGTTTTAGAGAGTGAAAAAGTGGGTTCATGTATGGTAAACTCTCCTATATATTGAACAAAGCTTGCATCGTGACTAACCTTAACTGCTAAAATCTAGTCTATCTTAACTCTAATTCCTTCAGAATGACTACTAAATTCTGGTGCATACATAGATTGAATTGTGGTAATGCCATTACTCATATTACCGGCGTTATTAATGCGTAAATCATATTCAAATACATAAACACCTTTTGGTAAATAGTCTATAAAAAAGTTGGTGGCTGCATCTTTAGTGCTCTCATAATAGCCTAAACTCTCTTGCCATTTGTATTGCGAAAAAACATTGATTGGTTCAAAACCTGCAGCACGCATATCTTTAAGATGGAGGAACTCCATATCACGGTCACTAAGTAATTCGATTCTAACTTTTACTAAGTCGCCAACATTGAGTTTGGTATCTTTTGTGATTTCTAAAATTTCTTCACCTCGGTCTGTATTCTTTTTCAGAAATAATTTTTTCTGAAGTTTTAGAGGCGTTTTCGCTAAGGTTATTTTATCTAAATCTTCGAAATATTGCCAGTAAAGTGCACCCCAAGCGATACCTTTTCCTTTTTTTGATAGTGTAACTTTGGCTTGTTTAGGTTTAACGTCATTTCCATTCCAGCTGGTTTTATAATAGCCTGTACCAGCTTCAACTTTTACATTTTCAAGTTCTTCCGGTGAAATACTTTCATCTCCAACTGTAACATCTACAGCTTCTGTTACACTGAGCCATTCACTACCTTGAAGCAATAAGGCGTAAACAGCATCTGCAGTAGCTTTAGTCGTTTCCCAATTATTGGTTTGTTTATTTTTTAGTAACCAGATTTTGAGATTATCAATGGTTTCTGTCTTATTTTCTATTTCAGAAAACGCTTCAATTAATAATGCTTGTGTTTCAATAGGGGCTTTATACCAATACCAAGATGCAGTATTAGATTTCCAGTACATACCTAATTCATCTGAGGTGATACTGTTTTCGGCTAAGGATTTTAATATTTTATTAGACGTCGTTTTATCATCACTTCTATGCATGGTTAATGCCATTAAGCCTTTTGCATATAAGGAACGTTTTAACCAATACTTCTGGATTTGACCTTTGTAATAGTCCATTATTTTATTGACTTCATTTGAAGGTTTGATTTCTGGATAGAAACTTCGTACGTATAAATAATGCATTTGAGTATATGACAAGTGGTCTTTGTTTAGGTCTATTTTAGAATTGTATTTTTTAAGATTTTTATATTCTTTGACAAATTCTCGGTCTAGATATTTAATTGCTTTTTTAATCATTTGAGATTCCTCGTCGCTACGCTCCATAGGAATGACACCTAGTTTACTTAAATGTCCAAAGCCAGAAACAATATGTTGTGTAATGTATCTATTGTCGCGTCCACCATTAAACCAAGGCCAAGCACCAGTGCTATGCTGATTGTTTTTGAGTTTACGGATTGAAGATTGTAGTTCATTATTCATTTTGTTTAAATCGAATAATAAGGCTGTACGTTTTTTCTGTTCGGTTTCAGATTGTGCATCACGCAACCAAGGAGTCTCTTGAATTAAAAGTGATTTTAATTCTTGATTTTTTTCTAAATTCGACAATAATGCACCTAGGGTTAAAGATTTGTTAGACTGAGCTTGTCGAAGTCTCCATTGATTAAAGACCTCTTGAATTCTAGGATTAGATTGTGTAATGTGCTGTGCCAAAGCATTGGCGTAATAGCGACTAAACGTCTGCTCATTACAATCGTAAGGATATTCCATTAAATATGATAATGCTTGTACTGCATACCAAGCTGGATTAGATGTTATTTCTAAAGTCAGTTTGTGATTATTCAGCGTTGAAGAGGTATTATCTTTCAATTTATCAAGCGTAAACGTCTTCGTTTCATTACTACGAACCCACATTGGTAAGGTTTCTGTAACTAGCATTCTATTGGTTAGAACTGGTAAAATGTTTTGTTCGCCATCACTAAAATCTTCAGATTGTGCAATGATTTTGTATTGTACAGCTTGCATATTATCTGGAATGTTTAAAACCCAGCTAGCTTGAGTATTTCCTTGTTTATCGACAGAAAAGGTCTCGACTGCGCTCGACCAGACAAGTTTTTTT
Source organism: Winogradskyella sp. (assembly GCF_013042245.1). Taxonomy (GTDB): domain Bacteria; phylum Bacteroidota; class Bacteroidia; order Flavobacteriales; family Flavobacteriaceae; genus Winogradskyella. The sequence continues at coordinate 8,995 of NZ_JABDQL010000089.1, forward strand.
GTAATATCTTTTCCTGTAACAACATCTTCCAAAACCAATTGTGCTTGCCCAGATATTGGTTTATCAGTAAGATTGGCAATTTTAGTATTAATAACAATTTCGTCACCTTGACGTAAAAAACGAGATGCATTTGGTATAACCATCAATTCTTTTTGGGTCATAGCTTCAAATTGAGAAACGGTACTCTCTAAAGTTTTGGTATGTGCTAATAATTGCAATTTCCATTTGGTTAAAGCTTCTGGTGCTTTAAAGTTGAAACTCACATTACCGTCTTTGTCTGTTTTTAGTTGCGGAAAGAAAAAGGCGGTTTCTTGGAGGTTTTTTCGGATTTTAATTTGTTTATTTGAAATAGTTTCATTTCTTAAAATGATTTCTGCGCTTTCTTCTGGCTGCCCCGAACCTTTTCCAATGCTAATTTCTGATTCGGATAAAAATGATTCATCAGAGACCGTAGATAATGCCGATGAAACCTTTGCTGATTTTTTTGCTCCAGAGTACCCAGTAATAACTACTTCATCTAAAGTTGCAAAATCTTCGGCTAACTTTATATAAACGTAATTATCTTTTGTAATTTTATATTCATATGTTTTGAAACCTACATATGAGACCACTAAAACATCTCCTTTTTTTGCATTTATTTCAAAATTACCATCAAAATCAGATTGTGAACCATTAGCAGTTCCTTTAATAATGATGTTTGCACCAGGTATAGAAAGTCCTTTATAATCTACGATATTACCTTTTATAACTCCTTTTTTAATCGAGGGTTTATATTCAGAACTAACAATAGTTTTTTGAGTACTAGCTTTCCTTATATATTGTCTTCTCAAATAGCTTTCATTCCCAAAATAAAACCCAAACCAATTCAATCTATCAAAACTTTGATTTGGATAGCTTGGTATGCCTTTAAAACTATTATAGCGTCTAAAGTTAGCATAGCTGTAACTATGCGAGCTGTTTTTGTATGATTGTGAAACATAAGACGGTCTAGAAATAGGATTAAAACTCCAGTTATGTCCTTTAAATTCATCCAAAGAGGCATCGTACATGCTTGCTAAAACTTCTGCAGCAACTTTATCGCCTTTTGGTCCTTTGATTTTAAACTGCCATGTTTCTTCTTGTCCTGGTTGTAGTTTATCTCTAAACGTGCTTGTTTCAATTTGTAAATCGGTTTTAGGATAAGGCACATTTATATTTAACGAACCAGTTTTAAAATCGTTAAAAGCAGAGAAACTATAATGCACGACAAAGCCACCAATATCAGATTTGGCAATTGGGAATTTTATCGTTTTTTTAGAATCGTTGAGTTGATGAATTTGGGTTTTGATAAGTTTGCCATCTTTTTCAATTTCTATGGTAACGTTTACGTCTTTGGCAGAACTACCAAGGGTTAAAACTGCGGTTTCACCAGAATTATATTTAGCTTTATCTAAACTAATATCAAACAGTTTGTTGTCTGCTAATGTATTGTCGGCATCACTAATTAGGTAGGTAAACGCTTGGTCTTTTACAACTTGACCAAATTTATCTTTACTTTCTAATTCAATGATGTACGAGCCAGAATTCCATTTTTTAGTCCGTTTTAATACTATTGATTTAGAGGTTTCGGTATCAAAATTAGTTTCAAAAACTACCTTTCCTTTTTTCCAATTTTGAATATTAGCTTCGTCATCGTAAGACCAATGTGGAAATTTTAATTTAAAAGTCTCTTTGTCTAATAGTTTATAATCAGGCGCCTGCCAAGGTCGGTTTCGCAATACATAATCTGGAGCGTTCAGTTTATAGATTTTTAGACTTCCTTTAGCTGGGGCAAACTCGCCATTAAGATTAGATGTTATTAAGCTAAGCTCTGTTTCTTTTTCAGATTTATCTATACGTTGTGGCGCTATTATATTTGCTGTAAGCGCATGATAGCCTACACGAACTATGGTAGTTTTACTTCGTGTTTCGCCATTAATATCAGTGACATCTGCTGTAATTTCGTAATTAAAAACAGGAAGATTGTCTTTAGAGACACTTTCGTCGGGTATGGCTTTAAAGGTGATTTCAAATTTACCTTTATTGTCTGTATTTGTTTTCCCATAAGTAGTTTCTTGCGCGGCAGAATTATAACTTGGACGACTCCAATAATACCATCTAGGCATTTGTACCTGTCGTTTTACACGATAAACTACTTTTGCATCGGTTATATTGCTTCCAGCAAAAGCGATGGCATTTCCTCTTACGGTAACACTATCGTTAACTTTGTAGGTTTTGGTTACTGGAATAAAATTAGTTTCAAACTTAGGGCGTTTGTATTCTTCGACAGAAAAATAATGAGTTCTAATGCCAATGGCTTTTGAAGAGGTTTTAATACTAAAATTCCCTGTAAGCCCATTGTTAGGGACAATAAATTCGCCACTAAAAGAGCCATACTCGTTAGTTATAAAATTTAGTTCGCTTACTTTCTCGTTATTAACGTTATGTAAAGCTGCTATGATTGTCTCATTAGCTATTACACTTGTTTTTTTATTTATTGTTTTGGTTATAATACCCTTAAAGTATACGGTTTGTCCTGGTCTGTAAATGCTTCGGTCTGTGAATAAAAATGTATTATAATTGGTACTTGTATTACCACGTTGCTTATAGAATCTATTAATGTAGGTTTCTCCAAAAATACCTGTATCATTTTTATTTTTCACGGTTATGTAAACAGAATTATAATAGCCATTATCTTTGTCAAAATAGAATTTACCGTACTCATCTGTCGTAAAATCTTTACTTAGTTCTTTACTTTGATTTCTATTATTGATGTAATTTATTTTTGCATCTGCATTAGCAATTGGAGCTCCGTTATTTCTGTTAATGACCCGATAGATGATTTTTTTATTCTGATAAGTTTCAACCAGTGCCAAATTAGTAACCTGAATGTCTGTGACTGCAAAAACATCTGTATTGGTTTTGGCAACAATAATATAAAGCCCGTTTTCTAGCCTAGGTAATACGACTTCAGTACTGTGATTTTGATAATCACCTTCGTCTTTAAATTTACTATTGAAAGACTTATGGACTCTTAGTTTTGAAATAAATTTTTCCTTTTCCTTGCTTCTATAAATTTTATTGAAAGCTTTTAATTTTGAAAGGCTAACTTTATGAATGTCAAATTCTAATTGATTAAGATTTTTGTAATTTACTAAAATTAAAGCAGGCTTATCTATCGGTAAGTAGCGTTCTGTTTTTAAACTTAAACCTGGTTGAAGAATTCGCGCTTTAAGTACTTCACATTTTAAAGCACCATCACTTTTTGGGAACTTTGCTATAATCCCATCGCAAATAGAAATGGCTTCTTTATTCTTCCAACGAGAATTTTCTTTTGCGCCATTATCAAAATTTGGGTTGTATTGTAAACCCTTATTATAGACTGTGTTGGCAATTTCAAAACTATACAATCCGGAAATAGGTATGTCTTTTAGGGGAGCCAATTCTGCTTGGTAGGTATTTAAAATTTTATCTTCAATTTTGTCAAAGGTGGCGTTTTGCTTAACAAATTTTAAACGTTCAATATTTGCTGAAACAAAGGCTTTTGATGTTTTATCTTTTTGATGAAAACGCAATAAACTTTGATAGATTTTTAGAGCATTAAACTGTAGACTAACAGAATCCTTTGAGGAAATATCGACATTAATAAAAATATTGTTAGGAGCAATGTATTCCGGGCTGTCTATTGCAAATTTGTATGCAGGTTGCGTTATACTATTTTCAGAAGTTTTATAAAAATCTAATGCATTATAGCTCAAAAAATCATAAAGCGTAGGTCGATATACTTTTGAACCTTCAACCTCAATTAAAAGTGTCTTGTAGTTATCTAGGGTTTCTTGTTGTAAGAGCAATCCATTTTGTAGAGAGCATTGAAAATACCTGTGAATTTCCGTAAATAATGTTTCTAAATCCCAGGTTCTAAAATCGTCACTTACTTTTTTATCGGTTTTGGAGCGGTTATAAAACTTATAGCGATTCTGCTGAAAATATTGCCAATAAAGATTGGCCAATAGATTTTCGAGCAAATGTTTTGTAACAGTGTCGCTGGTTTCAATTTCTGATTTAAAATTAGTTACAATTTTCAATTGTGAATCTTCCTCCAAAACCTGAAGATATTTGCTTTGGTGAATCAGTGCCTTAATACTTTGAGTCGCGTCTTTATCATTTTTGGCATTTTCAAATATTTTATCTACTAAATTAGAAGCTGATTTAGTTAAGCCTTCGCGCTCTAACTTTTCAACCTCTTGCCACTTAGTATTGTAATAATTGGTTTGAGAAGATGAAGAAGAAGCAAAGCAGATGAGCATAAATAGGGTTATATAATATTTCATGATTATAGTATTTACAGCAAAATAACTTCAAAAGGTATTCCAAAAAACACAAATTTAGGCATTGCCTTATTTGGATTAGTGAAGTTACTAATTTTAAAAGTGAAAATGATGTAAGCCTAATCAAAGTATACCGCCTACCTATTACAAATACAAGTTGTGTTTTTGAAGTGTTTTATAAAAAAAACTAGTCATCTTTTTCCTTTTTCCTTTAGTTATGTTTGGTCAGTCTGACTAGGCAAAAGCATCCTCATTTATTAAAAGTAAAGCGTATAAAAAAGCTGAAACTATAATGATAAGTTATTTAAAAAAGAACACGTCAGATGCAAAAGCTATTGAATTGCTTGGCGATGCTTATGGCTATCAAAAAAAAATGAGAAAAGGCTATTGTAGAGTATAAGAAACGGATACAATTAGATGCACAAAAAGCCAATTACCATTATAAATACGGTGGTGCTTTAGGCATGAAAGCTCTATCCATTAGTAAGCTAAGAGCTTAAGGAATTATTGGTGATATTAAGACTGCTTTTCTTACCGCAGCAAGGCTAGACCCAAACCACATAGGTGCACGTTGGGCTTTAGTGGAATTATATATGACACTGCCAGGACTAGTTGGCGGAAGCAAAAAAAATCATTACTATATGCCAATGAGCTTGAAGCACTATCTAAAGTTGATGGTTATTTGGTAAAAGGATATATCTATAAGTATGATGATAAACCAGAATTAGCAGAGAAGTATTACAAATTAGCATTAAAAATAGGTGGTTCAATAACATGTTATGAAACGCGCATGCTAAACATATTATCACCCAAAGGAATGATTAATAGCGAACAGCATGTGTCCTTAAAAAAACAATACATATAAATACATGAAACATCCATGGCAAGGATTTTACCACCCAAGGTAATGACTTTTGAGGCGGATAAGTTGGTAAGAAATAATTTGTAAATTTGAAAACAAAGTAGCATAATTTAAAAAGGTCGATTTTTACTGGAGGTTGAAACATCCTGCAAAACAGGAAACCCCGAAGATGAAACTGATAACAAACGTTAAGCACCCAAGAGTATCGCCAATCCGAGAGTAATCAAGGAGGGAGCATGAACATGAAATTTTAAATTTCTTAACGCATTGCTACTTATTAAAATAGATAAAATACCGAAACCCATAAATAGGAATGGGTTTTTTTAGTCAAAAATCAAACAATAAACACGTTAAACCCTGTAAATCAAAGAGGTAATAAAAAAGCAGAAAGACACATGAAACAAGTTATTTCTATTATCCTCATTGCACTAATGTTTAGCTCGTGCAAAACTCTAAATCTTAATGCCGAATTTAAACCCGAAGGCAAAAAACCTTACCTCATCGGGAAAATTAATAAAATCGGTTTTCAAAGTGAAACTTATACTACTTGGTTTAACACCAACTACAAAAATTACAAATTAGACCTAAAAACAATTGAAGCTATAAAGTCTCATCTCAAAGAATACGATATAAAACTTTTTATGGGAACATGGTGTGGAGACAGTAAACGTGAAGTTCCCAAATTTTACAAGATTCTAGATGCTACAAATTATCCGATAAAACAACTTACAGCAGTAGCCGTTAGCCGAGAACCCAATTTATATAAAGAAAGCCCACAGCATGAAGAAGCCGGTTTGAATATAGTACGTGTTCCGACATTTATCTTTTTTAAAGATGGTAAAGAGGTTAATCGTATTATCGAAAGACCGATTGAAACTCTTGAAAAAGACATACTCAAAATCATAAGAGACAATGATTATAAGCCCAACTATTTTGGCATAAAGAAGAAATCAAAAAAGTCTAAAAACCTTTAGTTGCTAAATTGATATCAAAAGTAAGTGGCTAATTTTTTGAAATACCTTAATTTTGCAGCTTTAAATTAAAGAAAATGCAGCTTTCAGAACAAGAATTAGTCAGACGTGAAAAACTAAGTAAATTACGCGCTATGGATATTAATCCATATCCAGCGGATTTATATCCTGTAAACCATACATCAAAACAAATTAAAGACAATTTTTCTGAAGGTAAACAGGTTGTTATCGCAGGTCGTTTAATGTCTAGACGCATTCAAGGAAAAGCTTCTTTTGCTGAGTTACAAGACAGCCAAGGTCGCATACAAGTGTACTTTAACCGTGATGAAATCTGCACAGGCGAAGACAAAACTTTATATAATGACGTCTATAAAAAACTTCTTGATATTGGAGATGTTATAGGTGTTGAAGGCGAATTATTCACTACGCAAGTTGGTGAAAAAACCGTAATGGTTAAGAATTTTACTTTGCTTAGTAAAGCTCTCAAGCCATTACCTCTTCCAAAGCAAGATTCCGAAGGTAACAGCTACGATGAGTTTAACGATCCAGAAATGCGTTACCGTCAACGCTATGCCGATTTAGCGGTAAACCCTCATGTAAAAGAAGTTTTTGTCAAGCGCACAAAATTGTTTAATGCGATGCGTCAATTTTTTAATGATGCTGGTTACTTTGAAGTAGAAACGCCAATATTACAACCCATTCCTGGTGGTGCCGCAGCGCGTCCGTTCATTACACATCACAACAGTTTAGATATACCGTTATATATGCGAATTGCCAACGAGTTGTACTTAAAACGATTAATTGTAGGCGGTTTTGATGGTGTTTATGAGTTCTCCAAAAACTTTAGAAATGAAGGTATGGACAGAACGCACAATCCAGAATTTACAGCTATGGAAATCTATGTAGCTTACAAAGATTACAACTGGATGATGGATTTCTGTGAGCAACTTTTAGAACATTGTGCTATAGCTGTTAACGGCACTACTGAAGCTACTTTTGGTGAGCACAAGGTCAATTTTAAAGCCCCTTACAAACGCATTACAATGCGTGATTCTATACTTGAATTTACAGGTTTTGATATCAATAACAAATCTGAAGACGAAATTAGACAAGCATGTAAAGATATGCATATGGAAGTCGATGAAACTATGGGTAAAGGCAAGTTAATTGACGAAATTTTTGGTGAAAAGTGCGAAGGCAACTATATACAGCCAACATTTATAACCGACTATCCAAAAGAGATGAGTCCTCTTTGTAAAGAACATCGTGAAAATCCTGAATTAACAGAGCGTTTTGAGCTTATGGTTTGCGGTAAAGAAATCGCAAATGCCTATTCTGAGCTTAATGACCCAATAGACCAACGCGAACGCTTTGAACATCAATTAAAACTTGCTCAAAAAGGTGATGATGAAGCTACTGAATTTATAGACCACGACTTTTTACGTGCTTTAGAGTACGGTATGCCTCCAACTTCTGGAATGGGAATTGGCATGGATAGATTAGTTATGTTTTTAACTAATAATCAATCTATACAAGAGGTATTGTTCTTCCCTCAGATGAAACCAGAAAATAAAGCTATTGAGATGAATGATAACGAAAAAGTAATTTTCGGAATCTTAAAACCAAATAACAGAATGGATTTAAACGCTCTTAAATCTAAATCTGGTCTGAGTAATAAAGCTTGGGATAAAGGTCTTAAAGGTTTAGGTAAACTTGGCGTAACCAAAGTCGAGAAAACAGATGAAGGTTTGTTTGTAGAGCTTATTTAAATTAATAATGCGAATCAAGAGTTAAATATTAGTGTTATAAAGGCTGCGGCTAATCGTCCATAAACATGTAGACTCAGTCCTTTAGTAGATCTCACCTTACTCGCTTTCTGTATATCTGATTTTTCAATA
>NZ_JABDQL010000093.1 GCF_013042245.1 Winogradskyella sp.
GTAGCATAATTTAAAAAGGTCGATTTTTACTGGAGGTTGAAACATCCTGCAAAACAGGAAACCCCGAACATGAAACTGATAACAAACGTTAAGCACCCAAGAGTATCGCCAATCCGAGAGTAATCAATGAGGGAGCATGAACATGAAATTTTAATTTTCTTAACGTATTGCTACTTATTAAAATAGATAAAATACCGAAACCTATAAATGGGTTAGGGTTTTTTTAGTCAAAAATCAAACAATAAACACGTTAAACACTGTAAGTCAAAGAGGTAACGAAAAAGCTGAAAGACACATGAAAATTAGCTAATCATTACCAATCTAACAACCAACCAGAAAAAGCGATTTAAACCATAGAGTCTTCACAAGAAAAGCATCATAGAAATGCTTTACATTAACAATTAGGAAAAGTATCAGTTTATTATGGTATTAATTTGAATAAAGGCGAAAGTTGTTTGCTTACATATATTAATAATTATTCCGCTGCAGACGCTGTGCCTGTCGAATGGGGTATTATAGATTGGCGCAAATTCAAAACCACAAGAATATAAAAGACAAGGTGTTGTCTTATATAAAGAAAGCACTTTCTATTAGATCAAATTTTAAACAAGCTTTGAAAGAAAAAACTTCTATACTAAACAAATAATAAGTTTTCTCATTTTGAAATAGTTCTAGGTGTAAATACATAGCTGCTAAATATTTGTTAATTATTTTAAATTAATAGTATTACTATTATATTTGCAAATTAAATAATTAGTAATGAAAAATTTACTTTCAAGCATTAAGATATCGGTGCCCGAAAAAATTTTTCTGAAAGATCCAGAGTCTTCAGATTTGGGTAAGCGTATCATTGGAAATAGCATTCTATTAATCGATGAAATTGGTTTTGATAATTTTACCTTCAAGAAGTTGGGCGCAAAAATTGGCTCAAACGAGAGTTCTATCTATCGTTATTTTGAAAGTAAGCATAGGCTTTTGTTATATCTAACATCATGGTATTGGGCGTGGATAGAATATCAATTAGTCTTTGCAACATCTAACGTGCCAGATACTACAGATAAGTTGCTAAAAGCAATTGAGGTAGTAACACAAACCATAAAAGAAGACTATGATTTTTCTCATATAAATGAAGTAAAATTAAATAGAATTATCATTAACGAATATTCAAAATCATATCTCACTAAAGAGGTCGATAGTGAAAATAAGGAAGGTTACTTCGTAATTTATAAACGTCTAATAAAAAGACTTCGCGAAATGATTTTGGATGTAAATCCTAAGTACAACTTTGCCTCTAGTATAGCAAGTACTATTGTAGAAGGCGCATTGCACCAGCATTTTTTAAAGGAACATTTTCAATCCATTACCGATTGTAATGAGGAGGTGACACCGACAAGATTTTTTAAAGAATTAACCATTAACGCAATTAAATCTAAATAAAATATGAATAACCAAAAACCTATCTTAACGCCATGGCAGCGCTTTATTAGTCTGCTTAGGCTAGAAAAAAGGGATTTATCTCAGGTCATTTATTATGCAGTATTTTCAGGTTTGATAAGTTTAACATTACCACTAGGTATACAAGCTATCATAAATTTAATCCAAGGCGCCCAAGTAAGTACTTCATGGATTGTTTTAGTGTGTTTAGTAACCGTTGGTGTTGCATTTGTTGGTGTACTACAATTGATGCAAATGCGTATCATAGAGACTATACAACAACGTTTATTTATGCGTGCCTCTTTTGAATTTACCTATAGATTTCCTAAAATTAGAATGGATGAATTGCACAATTACTATCCGCCAGAATTAGCAAATCGCTTTTTTGATGTATTAACGGTACAAAAGGGTTTGGCAAAACTTTTAATCGATGTACCAACAGCAGTGCTACAGATTGTATTTGCACTTATTCTTTTATCGTTTTACCATCCGTTCTTTATAGCATTTGGTGTTTTACTTATTGTACTTATTTACATTGTATTTAAGTACACTATTCAACATGGAATGTTCACAAGTTTAAAGGAGTCTAAGAAAAAATATATTGTTGCGCATTGGATTCAAGAAGTAGCTCGTGCCATAATGAGCTTTAAAATATCAGGAAAAACGTCTTTGGCAATTGATAAGAATGACAAATTAGTCGAAGATTATTTAATAGCACGAGAAGGACATTTTAAAATTTTAATCATACAATTTATTCAAATGATAGGGTTTAAAGTTCTTGTAACTGCAGGACTACTCGTCATAGGAGGATTATTAGTGCTTAGTCAGGAGATGAATATAGGGCAGTTTGTTGCCGCAGAAATCATAATTCTTTTGGTCATCGGATCAGTAGAAAAACTCATTCTTGGTTTAGAATCTTTTTATGATGTATTAACATCATTAGAAAAAATGGGTCAAGTGGTAGATAAGAAAATTGAACCCCAAGAAGGAGAAGAAGTTGTTGTAGATAAAGATTTTAATATAGAATTGGATAAAGTGACATATGTGGTTCCAGATAGAAGTTTACCAATCTTAAACGGTGTTTCACTAAAATTAAACTCAAAAAGTAGGGTTTTAGTAACAGGTGAAAGTGGTTCGGGCAAGTCGACTTTAATCCGAATTTTATCAGGAATTTTTAAGCCAAGTAACGGACGTATTTTTTTGAATCAAACTTCTATTAGTAATTTAAAGATAAATAGTTACAGAGCGCATTTGGGACTAGTTTTAAGTGATGAAACACCCTTTGAAGGAAGTATTAAAGAAAATCTTACGCTTGGTGATAAATCTATAACTCAACAGAAAATTGAAGAGATTTTATCTGTGGTTGGTTTGTATGATTTTCTAAAGGAAACAGAGCTTGGCTTAAATACAGTTATTTATCCAGAAGGAAGACAAATTCCTTTCACGGTAACCAAAAAAATCATGTTAGCAAGAGCGATACTCAAACAACCAAACATGCTTGTTTTAGAAGAGCCTCTAGAGCATTTTGAAAGAGCAGAAACAAACCGAATCATTAAGTATTTAACAGATGAAAAGCACCCATGGTCATTGGTTGTTGTTAGTTTTAATAAGGCTTGGGAAAGTAGTTGCACACAAGTCGTAAATCTCAAAAAAGGGCAAATAATTTAAACAGTATATTATGTTAAATATATCTCGTAATCCTTTAAATAAAAATGTAGATTTAAGCGAATTTAAGTCGGCATCGCATGTTTTTGATAAAGATTATTACAAATATTGGAGACGTTTTTTAGGTGGCTTTGCCATTGTTTGTCTCATAATTTTATTTTTGCCATGGACACAAAATATCTCAGGCCGAGGTAATGTTACTTCCTTAACACCAGGTCAACGCCCTCAGACGGTTCAGTCTCCCATCCCCGGAAGTATTCAAGAGTGGTTTGTAAAAGAAGGTGATTTTGTAAATAAAGGTGATACTATTATGAAAATTGCTGAGGTAAAAAGCGAATATTTTGACCCTAATTTAGTTCAGCGAACAGAAAAACAAAGGCAAGCTAAAGCATTTTCTGTAGAATCATATCAAGGTAAAGTCAAAGCACAAGATGTAAGAATTACTGCTTTAAACCAAGAGCGTAGATTAAAGCTCAAACAGGCTGAAAACAAGATTTTACAGACTTACCAAAAAGTAAAAGCAGACAGTATAGATTTGGTCGCTGCTAGAACAAACTTAGAAATAGCGCAAATAAAATACAATCGTGCAGATTCGTTATTTCAAGATGGATTTACAGCTAGAAAACGTGTGGAAGATGCTAGAGTAAAACTGCAAGAAACTCAGGCCAAAGAGACTTCACAAGAGGCAAAGTTATTAGTAAGCAAAAACGAAGTTATTAACGCTGAGTTAGAAATATCTCGAATAACTGCCGAGTATGCTGATAAAATTTCAAAAGCTCAAAGCGAAAAATTTTCGGCATTGTCTAGTCAGTTAGATACTGAAGCACAAGTTCAAAAACTCGAAAATTCTGTTTCAAATTACACCATCAGGAATGGGCTATTGTATATTACAGCGCCGTACAATGGTTACATTCAAACAGCATTGCGAGGCGGTATAGGACAAACGTTTAAAGAAGGTGAAGAATTAGTAGGTATTATACCAGCGGAGGTAGATTTGGCTGTAGAGACTTTTGTAGAGCCAATAGATCTACCTTTAATTCATAAAGGAGAAAAGGTACGTGTTCAGTTTGATGGATGGCCAGCAATTGTTTTTAGTGGTTGGCCAAACGTATCTTATGGGACTTATGGAGCAGAAGTGGTAGCGGTAGAGCGTTTTATAACTAAAAGGAATGGCAAATTTAGAGTATTACTTAAGCCTGACCCAGATGACCATCCTTGGCCAAAAGATGTACGTCCAGGTTCAGGAGCATTTACAATGGCATTGTTAGAAGATGTACCTATTTGGTTTGAGCTTTGGAGGCAGCTTAATGGCTTTCCACCTAATTATTATCAGCCAGAAGATGAGAGCAGTAAATCTAAAACTAAAATGAGTTATTAGATGAAACTAAAATTTACCATACTAATATTTGGTTTTACTATAATAGGATTTTCTCAGACAGAGGACTTGCAAAATATTTTACGTTTTGATGAGTATTTAGGTTTTGTAAAGAAGTTTCATCCTATAGTAAAACAAGCCGAATTGGTTATCGACGAAAGTCAGGCAAAGCTTATGAAATCTCGAGGTGCATTTGACCCAAAGATTGATGTAGATTACGATAGAAAAAAGCTAAAAGGGACTGAGTATTGGGATAGGCTTAATGGAACATTTAAAGTGCCAACTTGGTTTGGTGTAGAGCTTAAGGCATCTTTTGAAGAAAATACAGGAGATTTTTTGAATCCAGAAAACTTTATAGATGAAGGCGGATTGTATTCTGCTGGTTTGTCTGTTCCTGTAGCTAGAGGTTTGCTTATTAATGACCGAATGGCATCTCTAAAACAAGCCCGATTATTTAGAGAACAAGCCAAAGCAGATAGAGATATTTTTGTCAATAATATTTTGTTTGAAGCATCGAAGGTATATTTCAAATGGCTTCAATCTTACAATGAGTTAAAACTATTTGAAAACTTTTTAACCAATGCCGAGTTACGTTACCGTGGAATTTTAAGAGGTGTAGAACTCGGAGAGAATGCCCAGATAGATGCTACAGAAGCACGTATTGCTTTAAATAGTAGAAAATTAAGTCTTGAGCAGTCTCGTGTTAAAATGATAAAAGCTTCATTGGAGCTATCCACATTTCTTTGGTTAGATAATAATATACCTGTTGAATTACAGCCTAATATTATACCAGACACTGATACAGAACCAATTGTTGATGCTACTTTTGATATTAATCAATTAAGATATGATGAAGTGGTTATTGACGCGCATCCAAAAATGAGATCTTTAGATTTTAAGCGTCAAGGTCTAAATGTAGAGCGTCGATTAAAAGCTAACATGCTATTACCTCGTATCGATTTAGAATACAATTTTTTAACTGGCGCACCAGATATTGCTCGCTCATTTAATACAGCTGATTATAAAGGCGGTCTTAATATAAGTATGCCATTATTCTTGAGAAAAGAACGAGGAGATTTAAAGTTGGCTAAGATTAAACTTAGCGATGCAGAATTTGAAATTGATGCCACACGTGTTAAACTTCAGAATAAGATTAATGCATTAAAACAAGAGTTAGATTCTTACGTCACTCAAAATGAAATTACTGCACAAATGGTAAGTGATTCCGAGCAAATGCTTAGAGCAGAAGAACGCAAATTTCAACTAGGAGAAAGTTCTGTATTTCTAGTAAATTCAAGAGAGTCTAAACTCATTGAAAATCAATTAAAGGCTATTGTAATTCAGAATAAATTTTTTAACACCAAAGCAAAACTGTTTAATAGTTTGGCGGTAAACCCTGACTTTTAGAAATAAGAAAATTGAAATTAGTAGAAAGGTATAAGAAGAAATAATCACGATTTCTCTTTTTCGCTTGTCTCTATTCCTTAATCTCTTATCTATAATTATATTTGCTACATGAACGTACATTTTATCGCCATAGGTGGTGCAGCGATGCACAATTTAGCTTTAGCACTTCACAATAAAGGATATCAGGTTACTGGCAGTGATGATACTATTTTTGACCCTTCAAAATCTAGATTACAAGAAAAAGGTTTATTACCTGAAGTATTTGGTTGGTTTCCTGAAAAAATTACTTCAGATTTAGATGCTATAGTTTTAGGGATGCATGCCAAAACCGATAATCCTGAATTACTTAAAGCACAAGAACTTGGATTAAAAATCTACAGTTATCCAGAATTTTTGTACGAGCAATCCAAAAATAAAACCCGTGTAGTTATTGGCGGAAGTCATGGTAAAACAACGATTACATCCATGATTTTGCACGTTATGCATTATCATGACAGAGATGTAGATTATATGGTTGGCGCACAACTTGAAGGTTTTGATGTTATGGTAAAACTCACTAAAGAAAACGATTTTATTGTCTTGGAAGGCGATGAATATCTAAGCTCACCAATAGACAGACGACCAAAATTCCATTTATATAAACCAAATATTGCATTGCTAAGCGGAATAGCTTGGGATCACATTAATGTGTTTCCAACTTATAAAAACTATGTGGAGCAGTTTAGTATTTTTATCGACTCGATTGTTCGTGGTGGAAGCATTAATTATAACGAAGAAGATGCTGAAGTAAAACGCGTTGTGGAAGCCTCAGAAAATCAAATACGAAAATTACCTTATCAAACACCCGATTATACAGTTGAAGATGGCGAAACATTTTTAGAAACTCCTGAAGGTCCAATGCCAATTGAAGTTTTTGGTGCTCATAATCTTAATAATCTTGCAGGTGCTAAATGGATTTGCCAGCATATGGGTATTGATGAGGATGATTTTTATGAGGCCATTTCAACGTTTAAAGGCGCAAGTAAACGTTTAGAAAAAATTGCAGAATCTAAAACGTCTGTAGCATATAAAGATTTTGCACATTCGCCAAGTAAAGTAAAAGCAACAACCGAAGCTGTAAAGGCGCAGTACAAGGATAAAGAATTATTGGCGTGTTTAGAGCTACATACATATTCTAGTCTTAATGCAGAATTTCTTAATGAGTACAAAGGCGCATTAGATGCAGCCGATAAAGCAGTCGTATTTTACTCACCACACGCAGTAGAAATCAAAAAATTAGATGAGGTTTCTTACCAGCAAATTGCGAATGCATTTAAGCGAGACGATTTAATTATATACACCAACCCACAGGATTTTAAAGACTTTTTATTCTCCCAAAGTTTTGATAACAAGGCCTTGCTTCTAATGAGTTCTGGTAATTATGGTGGTTTAGATTTTGATGAGGTGAAAGGTCTCTTTTGAAATTTAAAATATCACTCCGAACTATTAAGGGGCTAAGTTACCTTGGCTGTAGTAATTTCAGTCTGTAAAAGTTTTCATTAGTTCATTTTCTCTTTCAATAATTTTCGATCTATTGTTCCCAACTGGTTCGTTTTCTAACTTTTGCCTTAAATAAATAAACTTGTTTGCAAAATCATAAAACTTTTCACTTTTAGTAAAACTCTCTAACCACTCTCCGAAGTCAATCAGATTCTCTAGTTTTTTTGAATATTTAAAATGTTGAACTAATTGTTCAGATTGCCAGTTAGATGATTCTGATTTTTCAAACTGAAGTGACTCTTTCTGTAAGAACTTATCAAAAATATATGTATTTGAAGCAAAAGTTTGGATTGCTTTCTTTTCTGCTAAATCGATTCTTTTAGTTTTAAAAAGGGTAATTGTCCATTCGAAAAGGAATATTGGGTATCCAATGTCATCAGGAAAATTCTTAGCAAACCAATTGAAATATCTTAGAGCACCTGTATAATCTTCTAATTTAAGGTACAATTCTGGTGGTAAATATCTTAATCCACCACCATCGTGATAAAATCCGCCCCATCTTCTTTTATCAGCCTGAAGTTCACTTTTAATTTTTTTGATTTTATTATTTATCCTTTCTGTCTGCTTAGATGTCATGAATTTATTTTATTTCGAATTATTGAAAATAATACTTCTAAAAACGCTATCAAAATGATTTTCAGCTGTTTGCGTTTTTACTTGTAGACTATTATTTTCTGTGCTGAAATCAATTATAATATTTTTGTAATCAAAGAATTTTTTCAATTTGAAAGAGACCATCTTATCAATAGTTTCTGAGTGATTATAGGTCTTTAATTCTTTCTCATAAAGGTTAGTTTCAGTTAAGAACTCCTTTCTATTGGCGAAATTCCAAGCCTCAATTCCAACCTCAAGTGTTTCTTCAAATGTCAATTCCTGTGGTAGATATCGGTCAAATTTCTGAACTAATTCATATAGCATTTCAGAATACTTGACACCTTTATTCTCAATTATTTTTTTAGTCATCTCGTAATTTCTTTTTTCATTTTTTTAATTACAGCCAACGATCTGGATATGAATCGTAGCGTTTGTAAGCACTAAAGTTAGTAAATAAATCACAGATAGAAAGTCCGCAAGGACTTTTGTAAGTAGGCGAGTACTAGCAATGAATTATACACGTCTTAAGTTTACAATCTATTATATTTAACTATAAAACAGAAAAGACAAAAGAGAGGAATAAGGTTAATGTACACGCAGAAGCTTAAGACTTCGTCAACATTGAAAATCCCCTCTCTTTTCTACACAGATTTCGTACAGTTCTATAAGGCCTTTTGGACCTCGATTTCAAGTCGTTGAAACTCGCGTAGATCGTCCTTTCAAAAACATTTTCTTATGATTAAAGATATTAAATATTTTGGAATTGACATTATCATAGAAATCTTCGTAAGAGTTTGATTGAATTGGCCTAGGCTTTACTTTAAATGCTTTTAGCACATCGGCAATGGCTTTCGATTTTTGGACACTGTTCTTTTTCTCTATAAGCTTATTCAAGTTATTTAACTCATCTATATTTATTTGGTCAGCGCCATTTATTCGAGGGTAGAAAAACTGAATATTATTGTTAACCTTAACTTCATATTTAGGTTTTGTATTCCGCATTACATTGGCAAGATAGTTAATCAACCACCATAAGTGATTCTCACTAAAATCGAACCCTTGTCCAACAATATCAATATTGTTCGTAAAGAATATATCTGTCGAGTAAGGGCTTGGCTCTCCATTACTTAATCGAACCATCAAACTTTGATTTTCTACTTTTTGTGAGCCGCTCTTTCCCTTAATATTTTCTTGAATTCTCTCCAGATATGAAGCGTAATGTTCGTACCCCATAATAATAGATTCCTCGTTGTAATACTTTGAGGATTCTGAATTTGAACGAGAGTCAAAAAGTTATCCATGTATGTGCCAAATGTTTTTATCTGAAACTGAATATCCTCGTTTCAGATTGAATTTCCGTTCTTGCTTGTTTATAGCAAATTTTTCTTTTAGGTTTAGAAATTCTGGAGTTAAGCTTTTTTGTAACGAGTAATCATAATTAGTTGTAAGTATATCATTGTATGGTAATGACATAATCTTTTCGTGATATTGATTAAATCCTCTTTTACCTTCAATTTGTTTTTGAATGCTGTGACTTATTTTTTGCTTTATTGTTTTTAATTTATCGTGAAAATCGTTTGAGCTAGGTTTCTGGTGAATCATTTCATCAAATGCCAAAGGAAACGGTTTAAATACATTGTCTAAATCGACATTAATGCCATAAGTATTCTTTAGTTCTTGAAGTAGTGCCTCCCATGAAAAGGACTGACTTGAATCAATAAGATTAACACCATTGCCAACTAAAAGGACTCTCTTATTTTGATTTTGATAACTATCTACCATTTTAAAGTTGACTTAAGAACCATACATATTACATCCAACATGACAAACTTCAATCGACTCGCCTGAGCTGTGTTTATGAGATGAAAGAATTGACCATTTTATACTATGATCTTTACAAATTCCTTGTAAATCAAATGGGTCATCTGGTTTAATCAATAGGCTATCTATGTAATTAGGTGACATAAAACTAAGTAATGACGAGACCGTAACAACCCAACGGCCTATATGCCTAGTTTTTCTACAAACTGTCTTCTGTTGAGTTTGTTGTGTGCATAATCATCATAAAGGTCAAAGACCTCTTGATTAATGTCTTCTTTTTTTAAGTCTTTCACAATAATGCAAATTAATTTATCACTAGAAAGTTACGAATTTTTAAAATTAAAAAAGCTTGTCTTCAAGAGCTTTAGTCTTGACGCTCAACTTTTTCAATCATCTCTCTAAATAAATTCAATAAAAAGCTAAGTTTTCTGGTATCACCTGCAGCAGTAAATTTTTGATTTTCAATTTTTACCCCGTACCAATCGAGTTTACTATGTTCGTTAAGAATCCATTTGACTTCAAGATTTGCTACTGAAGTTTTAGAAATATCAATCTCTACTTCCCAGCCTGGATTGTCAATATTTGTGATTTGTATAATTTCATTTTTCTCCCAATCGCCATCGCAGTTTTGAGTCAACCAATCTTCAATCCAGTTTAAAATATCCATTTCTATTTTTTAAAATTGATAAATGCTTATATACTATCTGCAAAAGTTTTAAAGACTGCTTTATGTTTTTCCAGATTCATTTTAGGTGATAAAGCAACACGTGCAATATAATCTTTGTCGCCTTCTTTGGTAGTGCCTTGAGTCGATGTTGCAGGTATAGTCCAGTAGCAACCTTTTAATTGTCCGTAGCTTACACAATACTTACTTTCGTCAGGGATTTCGGTAGTCATTAGATTTATCAATTTGTGATTGAGTTGTCTTTTATAAGCTTCTTTTTCTTCTTCATTGTTGCCTTTGGTAGGTAAGTCTAACGAAAATACAGATGGTGTAAAACCATGCTCAGCCAAATCTTCACTAACAAAATTAATTTTAGCTTCTGGTAATGTGTTCTCAATATATGAAATAAATTCTCTTGTGTTTGTATAAGCATCTGCAATACGTTGATTCATTGAAGGCATTTGGAGAGCTAATATCTCATACTGAAAACCTGTAGCTTCATTATCACAAAGTGTCAGATGTGTTTCAATTTTTTCCATCAGACCTTGTGTGTTTTTATTGCTCACACAATAGCCTGCGGTGCATTTTCCTCCACTTGGAAACTTAGAGCCACTAGCATAGGAGATAGCTTTTCCGTTTGAGAGTATCTCACCTTCTTTTAAAAATTGAATATTTGGACAAAACGTTTGGTCCAATATAAAAACAGGGTCTACAGCTGTAGTTCCTGAAGGTGTTTTTCGGGCTTTATTTAAAACAGCTTTTAAAGCTTCTAAATCTGGAACTTCAACTCTTGGATTTGTAGGAATTTCAGCAATGAGGTATGGAATAGCATCTTGTTTTGCAATGGTGTTTAATACCGTATCGATACTTTTTACCATATCATTATCACCATCAACTTCTAAGTCTACAATAGCTACGTTTGGATTACAAGCAGCAACACGCCGTGCTTGGTCATTTGTGCCACCGTAACAGTTTATGGGTACGATAAATTTTATGGCTTTTTCTGGATGAGTTTTTTGGGCATCATCAATAAGCCCCATCATAATGGCATATTGCACTGATAATCCACTAGAACCCACTAGAGGTTTACCTGTTGTTCCTGTTATAATTTTAATCGCTTCTATTACACTTTGCTTATGCTTTGCTTTGTTATTGTGTGTAGTTTCGAAATGTACTGAACAGGCAAAGGCTGTTAATGCTGTAAGCGTATCATTAGGCGTCATGGCGACAGCTTCTCTTCGCCTTACGTGCTGAATGTCTGAAATGTAATCTTTATTAGCTTCTCCATTAATTAGTAAAACACTACCTAGTTCAGGATATAAATTCAAATAAAAATCTATTGATTTATGAATTTTGTTTTTAGCAACCTGACTTTGATTAGATATAAAAATGACACTGCCATTGCATTTAGGAATAGCATCTATACTTGCTACTTGTTTTAGTTTAAAATTATAACCATAAACACGTTTAAGAAGTTCCGTATTAAAATGTTCTGGAAGTTTATCTGTGTATGTAATTAGCGTGTCTTTATTATCTAAGTGGTTTTTTCTAAGAACCGCTAATACTGGCATACTCTGTGAAGAAAAACTAATCACTTGCTCTGGCTTAAGGTTATGCATTCTAGCAATTGCCCATTCTAATACAGATGATAAAGGGTGACCTAGACGGATATAATCGTAGGCAGTTGGGAGCGCTTCTAATGTTGATTTATTAGAATTATTTGCATTAAATAATGATTCAAAATTATTTATAAATTCAGTTTTTGCTAATTCTTCGTTGTAGATGTCTAAGCGATGCGTTGTCAGATTTATCCAATCTGTAGGCATATTATTTAGTACAGCTTTTATATAGTTTTGAATAGTATTGGTGCTCATTAATTGTGCTTTTGTATAGTTTGCAAAGATACATTAGTTGTAGCTTTATTGAAATCTTACAACTGTTAATCGAACGTTCTAGAGATTAATTTTCATTTCCATAAAATAGGGATAGTAGTATTTCAGGGCAAAATCATACTTTTAAATTTAATATTTTGAGCAAATAGTCTTCATTCCACCCAGCTTCAAGCCTTTTGCTTTTCATAGATAGTTTTTTAGAATGTTCATTCTTCAATAGGTTTAAAGCA
>NZ_JABDQL010000097.1 GCF_013042245.1 Winogradskyella sp.
CTAGCAATTAATTTTATACGGTGTTGCCCATTGTTATTTTTCTAAAAGGTTTAAAATTTCATTTTCTGTAAATGGCACCTTTAATTTTTCAAGACTTTTTCTCGAAATTTTTCTTTCACTGTAAAATTTTCTGTGGTATTTATCAGTTAACTGTACCTTAAAAACTAAATAATCAAAATTACAGTCTAAAAATAATTTTTTATTTTCTTTTGAAGAAATAAACTGTAGCATTAAATAATATGAAACCATACTATTTACTTTTACAACCTCTTTTTTTGAACCTTCATAAGCAATTTTAATTTCATTGTGAAATTCAAAATTATTGTTGTTTATTCTTGCAAATTTTCTTGATTCATATGATGATTGAGATACAAGTGTTTCGTTTATAAGTTTTTCTGTATTTAACCTTAATTCTTTTGTCTCTATTTTGTTATTCTTTGTATTATTATGAAATTTTGGTTGGTACATAAAAAAAATCTCATAATTATCATCTAAAGAAGTAATTATGTTGTAACGACTTGTATTCCACTGATAAGATTCCTTATTTGAAGAATCAGGAAAGCCAAATTTTTTCTCCAACTTTTTGATTAATTCCTTAAACTTTTCTTTGGCTTTTCTTTCTTTTTGATTGTTTTCTATTTTATCGAAACTATCTTGCAACATCACACCTTCGATGTCGCCATTCAAATTAAAAACGACATATTCATTAAATTTTAATCCACTTAAAAAGTGATTTTCTTTCGTTATTGATGATAGTTTAACATATTTGAAATCATTTACAGAATTTAATTTGATGCCAGATTGAAGAAATCCAAATTCAGAATATGATTTAGTTAAATCTACATTTAAAAAAGTCAAATAGTCAGTATTATTTTCTCTAATGATTAATTTATTACCATCTAATTGGAATGTTCCTAATTTTGAAATTGAACTTTGACCTAAAAGTAATGGTGCATCTAATTGATGAACAATACTTGCTTCAACATCTTTTAAAATAAAGCCATCGATATTTATTTCTTTTAGATTTATTTTAGTTCCTTCCTCAATTTCTCCATTTGCAATTTTATATTTGATTTTCCCTTTTACATCATTATCTGAAAGTAAACCTTGTTTAATTAAAAATTTCGCTTCTGTTAATGAAATCGAAACATCTGAAGCTCCAGTGTCAAAAATGAATTTCATTGGAACTCCATTAACTTTACAAGGAATTGTGTAAATTCCGTTTTCATATTTCATTTCTATTACTTTTTGTGAAAAAGCATAATTCATAAACGAAATAATAAAAATAAAGAGTAATATAATTTTTTTCATAGTTATTTATAAATTTGATTAAAAAGTGAAATTACTTCATTTTCAATTTTTTTATCTAAACCATTGATTTCAATTCGGTTTTTATTGATTCCAGCATTCCAATTTATTAAGATATTATTTTCGATTTTTTCTGATTCCTTTAATTCAAATCTTTCATTTAGTAATTCAATTTCTCTTGAAAATAATTCAATTTTCTCTTTAGAAACTTTTCCATATAATAACTGTTTAATTTCTTTCATTCTCTATGATTGTTGGATTTTTCTCTAATAATGGGCAACGTGATTGTATAAGATTAGTTGCGTGTTATAAAAATTAATGTATAATAATTAAACAGAACAAGGTTATCACGCTAAAAGTTTCCAAAGAGGAAAAAACTAGCAATTAATTTTATACGGTGTTGTGTGTTCGTTTTTATTCGTTCCACAATATTCTTTTCTGTGTAAAGAGAATTATGTCAGATTTCATTTCAAACAATACAGTTTTAAAAAACGGAAAAGATTATAGTGAAATATCTAAAATTTTAGACAAATATCCAGAATTAAACTTTGTCCGTAAATCAGCACTCCTTTTAGAGTTATCTTCTTTTATTGGTTTTGAAGAGGATGATATTCAAAAAAGAGCTGTGCATTATTCTAAGGTTTACTTTGATGCCACAAGTCAAGTAGTTCAATAGAAACGTTCTTTAAGTCGGCTTTCCAATGGGAAAATTCAGTATTTGTAGTAATGTAAACTATTCCGTTTTCAGAATTTATTTTCTCGGATAATGGTTCTAATTGATGCCAAGCAAAAACTGTGTTAGCTAGTTGAAATATTTTTTTGTTTGAATGGATTTCATTAAAGTCATATTCTCTGATTCCGTTATTAACAATTAGGTTTTTTATTTTTATTATATAGTACAAAAGTTTAATATATAACGTGTCTTAAATGACACACAATTTAAGTATAATTATGTCAGTTATCATTAAAAATCAACCATTGCCAGAAAGTCCAGAATTAAACGGTGAAATATGTGTTGATGAAATTCAGAAATGTATAAAAAAAACAATACCGTATTTAAGTCAGTCAGAAGTAGTTAATTTGTCTTTTAATATTTCGGCTATAATTGGTTTTAAAGACTCTACTTGGGATATTTGGTTTCAAAAACGGTTAGAAAATCTTTATTCAGGTCGTCCGTTGCATTTAATAGACTAAATTCTGAATAACTAAAATTTTCATCTGTCGTAATTACGAGTGTTGCGTTTTCATAATTTATTTTGTGAATAAAGTCAGAATACCAAGCGTGAATTTTAAACGAAATGGTTTTTCTGACAAAATCAAAAAATTATTTATTATTTAGTATGTCATAAGTATATAATTCAGACGTACCTTTTTTTAGAATTACATTGTTTATTAATAAATCGTGTTTTATTTCCATGTTTTATTTTTAAATGATTAACGTGTCTTAAATGACACACAACGGTTTTGTATAAGATTAGTTGCGTGGTTTAGCAACTAATTTAGCAAATATAAACCGAATAGAAAATCCGCGAGGATTTTCGTAAGTAGGCTCTTACCAAGCAATTAATTTTATACGTTGTTGGCAAATCGTTTTTTATTTTCGTTCAAATATTAAATCAGGACCGTCAACATAAGAGTTTCCTAAAGTCATTTGTCCATTTGTCATATTATAAGTCCATTTCGTACTATTATTAACTTTTACTAGCAGAATCATTTCTTCTCCAGGACTTGATGCTCCACCTAAATAATCTTCTCCAAATATATATTCATAATCACCATTTGGATAACCAACATTATTACCACCTGTAACTGTTAATAATCCATTAATTTAGAAATTATAAACTATATTTTCGTTAGAATAGTCAATTGTAGGATTAGTCGAAAAGTCAATTATTCTTGCTTCGATTAATTTCCATTCACCTATAATTTCATTATTCATAGAGTTGTCATCATCATTTGAACAATTTGATAATATTCCAATTGTGAATATTAAGATTATAATTTTTTTCATAATTAAAGTGTTTTTATTTAGTAGATGGAATAATTCCCATTTGGTTGCGTCAAATGTTTGCCAACGGTTCGTGTATATTTCAGTGGCGACCAAATAAGCCGTGCACCTCGTTTTTCAGTCGTAAAGTTAGAAAATAAATCCCAAATCTTTCGTTTCAGCTCCTGAACCTCGCCATTGAATATACATTGTGTTGTAAAACGTACTTTTTTCACACTTTAATCGAAATATTTACTTTTCCACCAAGTCCTTTTTCCACAATATCAAACAATGTCTTTAAAGTCAGATTACTGCCATTGTTTTCCACTCGCGAAATATATGTTCGCTTTTTGTCAATCAGTTCGCCAAGTTGCTCTTGAGTCAGATTTTTTTCCTCACGTGCATTTCGTAAAAGCAAACCGATTTTAAACGATTCAAAATCTCGGTCAAGTTCGTCTCTGCGTTCGGTTCCTTTTTTGCCGTAAACTGTGTCTTTTATGTCTTTCCAACTTTTAGTTTCCATTGCCTTTGTTTTTATCTTCGTAATACTCTTTCATTAATCGAACAGCTTTGTCGATTTCTTTTTTCGGTGTTTTCTGCGTCTTTTTAGTAAATCCGTTCAAGAGTATAACTAACTTACCTTTATCGAAGAAGCAAAAAACTCTCCAAATGTTCGAGCCTAATTTTATTCGAGCCTCAAATAATCCTTTTTGAGTTTTTATCGGAGCCAAATACGTTTTCGGCACGTGCTGATAGGTTTCGATTATTTCAATGACCTTAAAAATTTTGTCCTGAACTTTTTTCGGTTGAGCAAGCAGAAACTCCTCAAAATAATTTTTGTATTGTATTACTTGCCTGACCTTTTCCATTACTGCAAATGTAACTTAAAAGTTACTATTGTCAAAATATTCAGAAGATGAATTTTTAGTTCAGAGCGTTTTGTGTATGTTTTACAACGGTTAGTATAAAAATAGTAGCGGATTATCACTCACTAACTTTTCAGTTAAACACAGAGTTTTTTTATAATCACTTACTTTGTTTTTAGCGATTAACTTAGCAAGTGCACACCAAGTTGGAAATTCCGCAGGAATTTCCAAAGTGAGCGAAAAAAGCAATTACTTATAGCCATTGTTGTGGTTAGTTTTTTATTGCTTAGTTAAGGTTAACTCAGTTGGGAATGTGAAACCTCCAGGTTGGTCTCTACCATCTTCACGTTGTACTTTCCAAGTCGCCTCTGTAGGACTAATCAACTCAAAAAACATATAGCAATGTACATTTTTATGCAGGTCAGAAATTTGAAATTCAAAAGTTGTATCAGTATAATAGCCACCACCTCTAATTAAATAATATGACTTACCCCAAAAATTTTGATTAGTGATGTTTAAGTTTAATGAGTTATGTTTTTCTTCGCCAGTATTATCAATAAATTTATATCTGCCTACGAGCATATCTTCATAATAATCACCATCAAATACCATTTCAATTTTTTCAAAAACAATCTCTAATCGTGAGTTGCCGTCTTCCCAGACCCAAGAACCAATAAAAGGGTTAAATTTATTTTCAACATCTTTTAAGTAGGCTCCATCAGTTAGTTCTAAATCATCATTTTGGTCATATTCTACGGTTGAGATGACTGGACTTTGCGCTTTGCAACTTAATGCAAATAGTATTATAATTAGTGTTAATATCTGTTTCATCGTTTTATGTTTTATTAGTTACATGGTGTTGTAGTACCATTTTTGTTTATTTTACTCCATTGAGAGAAATCATCATTAGCTTCATATAAGGATATACCAATGTCCATTTTGTCTAAAAACTTGGCAAATCTCTGTTTCTTTTTTTCAATGCTGAATTTCTCTTTTATTGTCTTTTTAAATTTCTTTGTTATAATTTGTCTGCCTGTTTCTAAATCAATACCAAAATTTGTTAGAGTAGACATGTCAAAATCCCAATCTTTAAAATATTTTTCTCCAAATTGCCTTAATTGTTCTATTCCATTACTATCAAATTTCATTGCAAGTTTTGTACCATGAGCAGTTATTAAAATCATAGTAAAATCTTCACCGATATTTAATACATTATTAAAAAGGCATGTGCCATCAGCCGTAAATGTTGGACTAAACAATTGAAAAAGTGCATATAAATCATCTAATGAAAACACAGGCAAATGCTTTTGTAGGTCGTCATGTGTATGAAAATAACCCTTTAAGTTTGTACCAACAGGAATAGAAATATTTATTTGGTCATCAACATCGTTTTCTTCCTGATAGTCATAGGCATAACCAGAAGCAGTAGTAGCATCTGCTTTTTGTATGTATCCTACTTCTTTATTAATTGTTGTAGATTTCGTGTTTAAATCTGCCATTATACCTATAAATTCTTGGTCAATGGACAGTGCGTTTAATTCCTCACAGTCATTGTTTTGTAGGTTCTCAAAACACTCATCAAAGTTTTCCATTGTTGGGATAAAACACTCTATAGTTTCAACAATATCTTGTGGGTCTATGGGCGCAGAATTTGTTCCATTAGCTCCACCGAGTAATCCAATGAGTTCCAAGGTGAATTCTCTAGCCTTATTACTTATAGTCGGGAATTGGCTTGGACTAGTACCCTCAAAAGTTGTTTGCGGTGGTCTTACTTTGTTATTATTCAGAAACTCTGCAATGATATCTAGAATTGTTGGGTTGTTCTGTTGTTGCTCTAACAGCCAAGCAAATTCAATTTCAAATTGTTCTATATCTAGTGAAATACTAATCGATAGCGCAGATGCAGTGACTACATTAGGGACAAAGACTGTTGGATTTTCTGTATCACTACCACCATCTTGCGGGTCATCTTCTATGATAAAAGGTATAGATATATTATTATAATTGTAAGGGTCGTCAAGTGGTGTTGTTTGGGCATCACCATTAGGGTCTGGGTTACCACTAGGCGCATTGATAATAACTTCGTCAAGGACAATTGTGCAATTGCTTAAATAGTCTATGACTTGAGCTGTACTCATACTACCTGTAATTCCGGTACTACAATCTGATGTCCTCGATATTGTAGCAGAGGTGCTAACATCAGGAAAAGGTATTTGTAAACCATTTTCATAATTATAAGCATAATCAAGGTTGCCATTTAAATTATAAATAAGTACATATGCAGATAATCCATTGTCTATCTCATATGTTTTGTAAAGGACAATAATTGTTTTGGTGTACATAATACCATCTTGTTCTGTTGATGCAACAAAGGCTTTAACCTTATTTGGGGTATTTATGTAAATAGGAGTGTAGAGAATATCAACATCAACTTCAGAGGTTTGTTTATACTTTTCTTGGCTAGAACTTTCCCAATCGGTTACTGATGTGGAAGTTGTCCTTGAAGTAGAATTGGAAAGACTAATTGTATTTTGATTGTAAAAAGAAATAGCATCATCAAGACTTGGAGCCACAAACTGTTCTTTTGTCTGCTCAACGGGATTAATGTTTTCTTCTTTTTGGCAATTCAAAAATAGATTTAGACAGCAAAGAAACAATAGCTTTAGTTTTAGAAAATGCTTTAATCGTTTATTTTTCATACCGTTGTTGGTGTTAAGTTAGTAATTCTAATTTATAATAGGTCAATTTATTTTCAAACTGCTAATGAGTTAACTGTGCTTTTCGGTTAGTTAGCTCAATGTTGGTTTGGTAAATTAACCACAACTAGTTTATATGGATGATTGAATGTTGTATAATATGACGGATTAGAGGGATAACGATGATTATTCGATAATTTATTCATCCATATATTTTTTTCAAAATTCCATTTTTTTTTAAATATAATTAATTTTTACAGATTGTCGAAAGGATTTTTAATTTCAGATAAATTTGTTGATGATACATGTGTGTATATTTATTGTTTTTTTAAGGATACATGCTGTTCGCTATTAATCATTCCTTTGGGTGATAATATGTTTAGCATGCGCGTTTCATAATAACGTTTTTCAGAGTTCAACTCATAAGCTTTTTAGTTTTGATAGTAGGTTTAATTGGTAACAACGGTTAGATAAAATCCAGTTTTAATTGATTTTATAGCATACTAAACCAAGTACGTCTTTTTTTTTAGAGAAAGTCAAGTACATGGTATTAACTTTTTTTTGTAATTCTCTAACAGGTATCAGTTTACTTTTCGTTGTATCTTTACATTTCTTATGGCAAAAAAACAAATTGGTATTGTTGGAGCAGGTATTGCAGGTATTGCAGCTGCTATTCGGTTAAGAGCTCAAGGGCATGAGGTCAACGTTTTTGAGACTAATACATATCCTGGCGGAAAGCTGACAGCTTTTTCAGAAAAAGGCTACCGTTTTGATATGGGACCATCGTTGTTTACAATGCCTCAATTTGTTGAGGATTTATTCGCTATAGCACAAAAAGATATTTCAGAGTATTTTCAATACAAAAAGAAAGCCGTTGTTTGTAATTATTTCTATGAGGATGGCACAACGTTTTCAGCAGTTGCAGATGAAGATGAGTTTGCTAAAAATGCAGAACAGACTTTTAATATTGAAGCTCAAGATTTACTACGTTACTTTAACCAAAGCAAAAAAAAGTACGATTTAACAGCATCATTATTTTTGGAGAAGTCACTACATAAGTTTAATACTTACTTTTCAAAAGATACTTTAAAAGCGATATTTAATATCAATAGCTTAGATATAGATTCCACTCTAGATGCTTACAATTCTAAAATGCTAAAAGATAAGCGTTTGGTCCAGTTCTTCAATCGTTTTGCGACTTATAACGGTTCTTCACCTTACCAAACACCAGGCATTATGTCTATGATTCCGCATTTGGAACAGTATTTTGGCACATACTTCCCAAAAGGAGGAATGCATTCTATTACCATCAGCTTGTTCAACTTAGCAAAAGATATTGGTGTTGATTTTAGGTTTAATACCAAAGTAGAAAAAATAGTAACTGAGAAAAATAGAGCCACTGGCATACAAACCGAAAATGGATTCGTAGCTTCAGATATTGTAGTTTCAAATTCAGATGTGGTACCAACCTATCGTCATTTATTAAAAGACCATAAGTCACCCGAAAAAATATTACAACAACCAAGAAGTAGTTCAGCATTAATCTTTTATTGGGGTATAAAAAAAGAATTTCCAGAGCTAGATTTACATAATATTTTCTTTTCTGAAGATTACAAGACAGAGTTCGATTATATCTTTAATAAGAAATGTGTACATGATGATCCAACGGTTTATATAAATATTTCATCAAAAGATGAAGAATCTGATGCGCCAAAAGGTTGTGAAAATTGGTTTACAATGGTTAATGTGCCAAGTAATACCGGTCAAGATTGGGATAAAATTATAGAACGCACGCGTAAAAACATAATCACTAAAGTCAGTCGGTTACTTGGAGAAGATATTTCCAAACTTATTGAGTTTGAAGCTATTTTAGACCCAAAAACCATAGAGTCCAAAACCCAAAGTTACCAAGGTGCGTTATACGGCGCATCGAGTAATAATAAGTATGCAGCTTTTTTAAGACACCCTAACTTTAAATCTAGCATAAAGAATCTTTATTTTTGTGGTGGAAGCGTGCATCCAGGAGGCGGTATTCCGTTGTGTTTATTATCCGGAAAAATAGTGTCCGAACTTATAGAAAACGCCAACTAATGTTTGATAAAAAATTTAAATTCTACTTCTCTATTTTTTTGATTTGGCTGTTTAGCGTTTCGGGAGTTTTCGGTATTCTTTCGCCAGAACATTCAGAATGGTTTTTGAGTATGACGCCACTGAACCTTTTATTGACATTCGTCATACTAGTAATTAATATTGAAGCGCTTACACCAAAAATAATAATTGCTTTAAGTATTCCCTTTTTCATAGGGTTTATTACAGAAGCTTTAGGTGTTAATTATGGATTAATCTTTGGTTCTTACGCTTATGGTGAAAATTTAGGTTTTAAAGTATTTGGTGTGCCACTAATGATTTGTGTCAATTGGGCGTTGCTCACTGCTGTAACAGCTGATGTTGCAAAATGTTTTGGCAAGAATATATGGGTTTCAGCATTCATCGGCGGTGCTTTAATGACGCTATTGGATTTACTTATAGAAGTGTCCGCACCAAGATTTGATTTTTGGGAGTTTGAAGGTGGTATTGTCCCACTTCAAAATTATATAGGTTGGTTAGTTACGGCATTTATAGCACATTTGGGCTATCAGTATTTCAATATTAAAACTAATAAATCTATTTCATGGCATATATTAATTTCCATTGCATTATTTTTTGCAGTTTTTTTGTTTTTTTAATTTGAAAATCTACGATTACATCATATTAGGTGCAGGTGCATCGGGGTTAATGCTCGCTTACCGAATGGCTAGTGACGCCTTTTTTGATGATAAGTCCATCTTAATAATCGATAAAGAAAAAGACAAGGGTAACGACCGTACTTGGTGTTATTGGGAAAAGAAAAAAGATGAATGGGAAACCATTTTACACAAAACTTGGAATACCATTTTCTTTGGAGGCGAAACATTTCAAGATACGATTGACATTTCGCCATATACTTATAAAATGATTCGAAGTGAAGCCTTTTACAAGTCGCTTTGGGAAACCATCAATACAAACCCTAATATTGAATTCGTTCAAGCTGAAGTTGAAGATTTTAAAGACGCTAATAAAGTTAAAGTAGTAACTTCCAAAGGTGTTTTTCAATCAAAAAAGTTATTTAATAGTATTCCAAACTCTTCATTTTTAGATCAAGAAAAATACCCTGTTTTACAGCAGCATTTTGTTGGTTGGTTTGTAAAAATAAAAACTGATGCGTTTGATGCTTCTGTAGCTACCTTCATGGATTTTACGATTCCACAAAAGGGAAACACGCGTTTTATGTATGTTTTACCAACGGACAAACAAACGGCCTTATTTGAGTATACGTTGTTCTCTAAAGATTTACTAGAATTTTCAGAATATGAAAACGCTATAAAAAGTTATCTCGAAGAAAAAAACATAAAAGACTACGAGATTGTAGAAACCGAAAAAGGATCTATACCGATGACTTCGTATAAGTTTTCAAAGCTCAACACTAAAAACGTTTTAAATATTGGTACCGCTGGTGGTTGGACAAAAGCGAGTACTGGTTATACGTTTAAGAATACCACCAAAAAAACAAAAGTTCTAGTATCGTTTTTAAAGTCTCAAAATGATTTATCAAAATTTAGCAGGCATACTAAATTCTGGTTTTACGACTTGTTATTCTTAGATGTTTTGGCTAATGAAAACGAAAAAGGAGCTGCGTTGTTTACCTCTTTATTTAAAAAAGCAAAAACAGAAACTATTCTTAAGTTTTTAGATGAAGAAACCTCATTGCTAGAAGACTTAAAAATTATAACATCAGTGCCTTCAATGCAATTTATTAAAGCATTGACAAAGCGTATGTTTTAGCCTTGATACACTTGCCCACGATGAGGTTTTAGCGCATCTCTTATGGGCTTTATTTTGTCTTCTTCAATCACTAAATAGGCAATACTATGCACATCACTTAAGTCTTCAGTCCCTGTAATCGAAATGTTTAGTTTTTCAATCGCGATATATTCTTTTAGATGTATGAGGTGATGTTCCGCAGTTTTTTTTCCGGCAGGACCTCTAAAATCCCATATGAGTTTAAGTTTTCGCATGGCTTCAATTTTGTTTTGCAAAAATACTTTAAATAGAACAATAAATACTGTTCTAATAGGTTATGGGTTTAATCTTGATAAATGAGAGTTTTATGTTATTTTTGTTCAGCTTTTGAGAAGATAATATATAATCGTAATCTTAAAATTAGCAATAGCATTATGCGTATCCAGTTTTATAAAATTTTAGTTTTACTATTATGTTTTAATTTGTCGTTCTCCCAAAAGGATAAGACACTTTTAACTATAGAAGATGAAGGGGTTTTAACATCGGAATTTCTTAAGCTTTACAACAAAAACCTTGATTTGGTAAAAGACGAATCACAAAAGGACTTAGATAATTATTTAGAGCTTTTTATTAACTATAAACTTAAACTGAAAGAAGCTGTTAGTTTGGGGTTAGATGAAGATGCTAATTACAAACGTGAGTTTGAGAATTATAAAAAGCAGTTGATTAAAAACTATATTTCAGATAATAAGGTTACTGATGCTATGGTTGAAGAAGCTTATGACAGGATGCTTTATGATGTTAAGGCTTCACACATTTTAATATTGGACGATTCGGAAGCCCAAGACTCATTGGTAGCCTACAATAAACTTTTAGACTATAGAAAAGTATTGAAAGATGAAGGTTTTGAAGCTGCCAAGACAAAATTTCATAACCAAAAAAATATTCTTGTTGAAGATTTGGGCTATTTTTCGGCCTTTAAGATGGTTTACGATTTTGAGTCTAAAGCTTATGAGACTTCACCTGGCGATGTCTCTATGCCTTTTAAAACTCAGTTTGGTTACCACATTGTTAAGGTAGATGAGAAAAGACCATCTCGTGGTACAGTTACAGCTGCACATATTATGGTGTCTTTAAAACAGTCTGATAGTACGATTAGTCCTAAAGAACGTATTAAAGAAATTTATAAAAAATTGCAGCAAGGTGAAGATTTTGGAGCTTTGGCTAAACAATTTTCTGATGATAAAAGTTCTGCAAGAAGTGAAGGTAAATTACGTCCGTTCAAAAGTGGTCAGCTTTCTTCTGTTACTTTTGAGGATGCTGCATTTGCCTTAGAAAATGAGGGAGATATCACTCAACCTTTAAAAACAGAATATGGTTGGCATATTATTAAATTACTTAAAAGAGAACCAATTAAATCTTTTGTTGAAATAAAGCCAACGTTAGAAGCAAGAGTAAAGCGAGATTCGCGTTCAAAACTAATGAATAGCTCTATGGTAAAAGAGTTATCTCAACGCTACACTATAGTCAAGAATCCAGATACAAGAGCATATTTTACACCTATATTAAAGGATGCTTATTTTTCAGGAAAGTTTAATCTTCCAGAAAATTACCAAGATAATACTGCCGTAATTACAGTTAACGACTCTGTTTACACTAATAATGAATTTCTGATGTACTTAAAATCAAAGCAGCGCCAATACATGAGGAAACAGACTACTGTAAAAAAAGTTTTAGATACTGAACTTCAAGCATTTTATGAGCAGTCAATTTTAAATTTCAGAGAAGAAAACCTTGAAAACGAAAATCAAGATTTCGCAGATGTTTTAAAAGAATATAAAGATGGCTTATTGTTGTTTGCGCTTATGGAAAAGCAGATTTGGAATACCGCATCGAAAGACACAACAGGGTTAAAGGCATATTATGAAGCGAATATATCTAAATATCAATGGGAAGACAGAATAAATACGACTATAGCTTCAGCAGCGAGTAAAGACGTAGCGGAGAAGATTAGAGTTATGTTAGTTGAAGGAAAAAATGAAGAAGAGATAAAGACAATTTTAAACTCTGGCAAAACTCAAAATGTAATGTTTACTTCAGGTATTTTTGAAAAAAGTAACCAAAAATTACCAAAAGATTTGAAGCTTAACTTAGGCACTTCTGGTGTTTATAAGTATAATGGAGGTTTTCATGTATTTAATATATCAGAAATATTACCTTCTGCTAACAAAACATTAAAAGAGGCGAGAGGTAATGTAGTTAATGACTATCAAAATAAAATAGAAAAAGATTGGCATCAGACTTTAAGAAATAAGTTTAAGGTAGAAGTAGACCAAAAAGTTTTAAAACAATTAAAATCTAAAATTTCAAAATAATTGCGACTAAAAATCACATCCATAATAATTATAGTGTTAACAGTTTTTGGCTGCGATAGATTTAAGAATGATAATGTTGAAGATACTGTTGCACGCGTCAACGATACTTATCTATATAAAGATGATATTGAGAAAATAATACCCGAAGGCGCATCGAAAGCCGACAGTATATTAATTGCTAATAGTTTTATCAATAATTGGGCAAGTAATCTTTTGTTGATGGATAAGGCAAAACTCAACTTATCTGAAGAACAGCAGGAAAATTTTAATGTATTGGTAAATCAATACGAAACAGATTTGTACACTAAAGCTTATTTAGAGGCTCTTGTCAAGCGAAGTATAGATACATCAATTACCCAGACTGAAGCAGACCATATTTATCAAGCCAATAGAGAATCTTTTAAACTAAACGATGACTTATTAAAACTACGTTATCTTAGTTTACCCCAAAATGCGGTTAATTTTGAAACAATAAAATCAAAATTTAAAACCTTTGCTCACAAGGATAAGATTTATTTAGATTCTATTGCAGTACAATTCAAATCCTATTCCTTAAATGATTCAATTTGGGTAAAGGCTTCGCAAGTCATTGAAAAGATTCCTGCCGTAAATGCTACTAATAAAAATCAACTGTTAAAAAAATCTAATTATGTACAGCTCAAAGACTCATTAAACCTATATTTGATTCAAATAAATGATGTACTTTTGCGCACTGATTATGCGCCCTTAGATTATGTAAAACCTACGGTTAAGCAAATTATAATAAACAAGCGCAAGTTAGAGTTGATAAAGCAGATAGAAAATGAAATTACAAAAGATGCTATTAAGAATAAACAATTTGAAACTTTTAAATAAAGCCATATTTACTTCAATATTTAGTTGTACTGTTTTATTCGGTTTTTCTCAAGAAATTATAAAAGACGAAGTTAAAGCGCCAGTTAAAAAACAGGAAAAAAAACTAGGTAATCGTATCAAAGCAGATGGTGTTGCAGCTGTAGTTGGTGACTATATTGTTTTAGATTCAGATGTAGATAGAAGAAGAGCTCAAATTAAAGCACAAGGTGGCGACCCTAGCCAAATTACTGGTTGCGAATTATTTGGAAGTATACTTGAAGAAAAACTATATGCACACCAAGCTATACAAGATAGTATTGTAGTTAACGAATTGCAATTACGCTCTCAAGCCAATCAGCAAGTCCAGGGTTTATTAGCTGAATTTAAGGGTTCTATGGACCGTATGCTTGAATATTATAAAAAAGAGTCTGAAGATGAGTTTCGTGAAGAAATCTATGAGTTTAATAAGAGTCGCTCTTTGTTCACGGAGATGCAACAAAAAGTAACAGATGCTGTTGAAATCACTCCTGAAGAAGTTCGCCAGTTTTACAATGAATTAAAAAATGACGAAGATGGCTTACCAATTTTTGGTACAGAATTACAGATTGCTAATATAGTTGTTATACCTGAGGTTACTGAGGCTTCTAAACAAGCTACTATAAATAGGCTAAAAGAGTTTAAGCGTGATGTAGAAGAGAATGGGGCAAGTTTTATAACTAAAGTCCTTTTTTATACTGATGACGCAGGATCAAAACCTACTAATGGACTTTATACGTTAAATCGAAAAAGACCAAGAATGGTTAAAGAGTTTAGAGATGTCGCTTTCTCATTACAGGAAGGTGAAATTTCAGAACCTTTTAAATCACCTTATGGGTATCATATTATTTTGCTTGAAAAAATAAGAGGTCAAGAATATGACATAAGACATATTCTATTGCAGCCAGAAATAACATCAGATGCAATTGAAAAAGCTAAGAAGAAGATAGAAGAGGTTAGAGCAAAAATAGTCGATGGCACCATTACTTTTGAAGATGCCGCCAGAGAATTTTCGGATGAGAAAGAAACTAAATTTGAAGGCGGAAAACTCATGAACCCAATAACTCAAGACTTCAATTTTGAACTGACTAAAATGGATACTGATATTTATGTTCAAATTCAAGATTTAAAAGATGGTACAGTGAGTGAGGTCATTCAAGACTCTGATAGAGAAAATCCTATCAAATTTAAAATAATGAAAGTGACTAATCGCATTGATGAACATGAGGCGAATTTTGCAAGAGACTATTTAAAAATTAAACGATTAGCACTACAAAATAAACATTTTGATGCCCTCGGAAAATGGCAGAAAGAAACTATAGAGTCTACATACATTAAAATCAACGGTGAATATAGAGATTGTGAGTTTAGTAGTAACTGGTTAAAAAGCAAATAACATGTCAGACGTTGCTATTATAGAAAATTTTGTAGAAAAATATAAAGCGCTTAAAATAGAAATTGCTAAAGTTATAGTAGGACAAGAAGAGGTTATAGACCAAATCTTAATTTCTATTTTTTCGGGAGGGCACTCATTACTTATTGGTGTCCCTGGTTTAGCAAAAACGTTAATGGTTAATACCATAGCCCAAGCATTAGGTTTAGACTTTAAACGCATCCAGTTTACGCCAGATTTAATGCCTAGTGATATATTAGGTAGTGAAATTCTAGACGAAGACCGCAAGTTTAAATTTATAAAAGGTCCTATTTTTGCTAATATTATTCTGGCAGATGAGATTAACCGTACGCCTCCAAAAACTCAGGCTGCATTGCTAGAAGCCATGCAAGAACGTGCTGTTACTGTTGCAGGACATCAATATAAATTAGAATTACCTTATTTTGTTTTAGCTACTCAAAACCCAATTGAACAAGAAGGAACCTATCCGTTACCAGAAGCTCAATTAGACCGTTTTATGTTTGCTATTAATCTACAGTATCCTTCATTTGAAGAAGAAGTTAATGTTGTTAAAGCGACAACCTCAGACTCAAAAGTAACAGTTAATTCGTTATTTACTGCTCAGGAGATTATCGATTTTCAAAACGTAATTCGACGTATTCCTGTGGCAGATAATGTTATTGAATATGCTGTTGGCATGGTAAGTAAAACTAGACCTAACACAGATTCAGCAGCAGATTTAGTAAAAGAATATATAGATTGGGGAGCAGGACCAAGAGCCTCACAAAACTTAATTTTAGCTGCTAAAACTTATGCGGCAACTAAAGGTAAATTTTCTCCAGACTCAGAAGATATACAGAAAGTAGCGACGTCTATATTATGCCACAGAATTATAAAAAATTACAAAGCAGAAGCGGAAGGTATTACAGATGAAGCAGTAATCAAAAGCTTATTTTAGTTAGATTTCTATATAATCTTACAATTGTAAGATGTATAATTATCCCACCAGAAATTTTGGTTTAGATGTTATAAGAGCCGCTGCTATAGTATTAGTTGTTTTGTCGCATTGTACTTTTTATTGGGCCAGAATTTAATACACTCTCACCGATGCCATACGTCTTTTAGGAGCGACAGGCGTTGACTCCTTTCTGAAATCTTATATCAATCAGTAGAACAACCTTTCTCAAGGCTTAGGCATAGAATAGTACTTCGCAGATAGATATTTTATTATTTTACTAGCACTATTAGGGAGGTAATAATTGTTAATTTACTAAATAGTTAACTTTAAAATTATGATTTACTCAAAATAGCCTCATTTTTTTTGCTTCAGAATGAATTATTGTTAATGAATATTCAATTTTGTTACATACTTTAAAAAGCGCTTTATAATTTGTAAATTTGTGGTACTTAAAAATAATAATGTTCAACCTTTAAATATACTTTATGGCTTTTGATATTGACATGATAAAAAAAGTGTATGCTAATATGGCCGAGCGCGTTGATGCCGCTCGTGATATTGTTGGTAAACCACTTACACTTTCTGAAAAAATATTATACTCACACTTATGGGATGGAAAACCTACAACCGCCTTTACAAGAGGTAAGGATTATGTAGACTTTGCACCAGACCGTGTGGCATGTCAGGATGCTACAGCACAAATGGCTTTATTGCAATTTATGCAAGCGGGTAAGCCAAAAGTTGCTGTTCCGACAACAGTACATTGTGACCACTTAATACAGGCTAAGGACGGCGCTGCAACAGATTTAAAAAATGCAAATAGTACAAGTAGTGAGGTTTTTAACTTCTTAGAGTCAGTATCTAATAAATATGGTATTGGTTTCTGGAAACCAGGTGCTGGAATTATTCACCAAGTGGTTTTAGAAAACTATGCATTTCCGGGTGGAATGATGATTGGTACGGATTCTCATACGGTAAATGCTGGAGGACTAGGAATGGTAGCTATTGGCGTTGGCGGAGCAGATGCTGTAGATGTTATGGCAGGTATGGCTTGGGAATTAAAGTTTCCAAAGCTAATTGGTGTTAAGTTAATCGGTAAGCTTTCCGGTTGGACTGCGCCAAAAGATGTGATTTTAAAAGTTGCTGAAATCCTTACTGTAAAAGGAGGAACAGGAGCTATTGTAGAATATTTTGGACCTGGTGCAACAGCAATGTCTTGTACTGGAAAAGGGACTATTTGTAATATGGGTGCTGAGATTGGTGCTACGACATCTACGTTTGGTTATGATGAATCTATGGAGCGTTACTTACGTGCAACTGATAGAGAAGATGTTGCAGACGCAGCAAACAAAGTAAAAGAATATCTTACGGCAGATGCAGATGTGTATGCTAACCCAGAGCAATACTTTGATCAAGTTATAGAAATTAATCTTTCTGAACTCGGACCATTATTAAACGGTCCTTTTACACCAGATTTATCGACTACAGTTGGTAAAGATATGACGGAAAAAGCAACTGAAAATCAATGGCCATTACAAGTAGAATGGGGATTAATAGGGTCTTGTACAAACTCTTCCTACGAAGATTTATCTAGAGCTTCTTCAATTGCGCAACAAGCTTTAGATAAAGGCTTAAAAATGAAAGCTGAACTTGGTATTAACCCAGGTTCAGAGCAAGTACGTTATACTGCAGAACGTGATGGGATTCTCGGTATTTTTGAAGAATTAGATGCAAAGATATTTACCAACGCTTGTGGTCCATGTATAGGACAATGGGCAAGATATATTGACCCAAAGAATGCACCTAAGAACAGTATAGTACATTCCTTTAATAGAAACTTCGCTAAACGTGCCGATGGTAATCCAAATACGCATGCTTTTGTAGCCTCACCAGAACTAACTGCGGCAATAGCAGTGGCAGGTCGATTAGACTTCAATCCTTTAACAGATAAATTAATAAATGAAAATGGTGAAGAAGTAATGTTCGAAGAGCCAACAGGGTGGGAGTTGCCTCCAAAGGGCTTTGATGTAAAAGATAATGGGTATTTAGAGCCAGTTGAAGATGGTAGTAGTGTAGAAGTATCTGTAAGTGAAACTTCAGAGCGTTTACAATTGTTAACGCCATTTACACCAATTGGAAATTCAATAAAAAGTGTTAAACTTTTAATTAAGGCTTTTGGTAAATGCACAACTGACCATATTTCTATGGCTGGTCCCTGGTTGCGTTTTAGAGGGCATCTCGATAATATTGCAAACAATACACTTATCGGTGCAGTAAATGCTTTTAATAAGAAAACTAACTTTGTAAAGAGTCAACTTACTGGAGAATACGGCGGTGTACCAGATA
Organism: Winogradskyella sp.; assembly: GCF_013042245.1. Classification (GTDB taxonomy): domain Bacteria; phylum Bacteroidota; class Bacteroidia; order Flavobacteriales; family Flavobacteriaceae; genus Winogradskyella. The sequence goes on from NZ_JABDQL010000097.1 coordinate 18,619, forward strand.
CGCAACGCGAATATAAAAAAGCAGGTATTTGGTCTGTAGTTGTTGGTGACCATAATTATGGAGAAGGTTCTTCAAGAGAGCACGCAGCAATGCAACCACGTCATTTGGGTGTAGCTGCTGTAATTGTTAAATCTTTTGCACGTATTCACGAAACAAACCTTAAAAAGCAAGGGATGTTGGGATTAACGTTTGCTAATGAAGCAGATTACGATTTAATACAAGAAGATGATACATTCAACTTTTTAGATTTAAATGAATTTGCTCCAGACAAGCAACTTAATGTAGAAGTTGTACATCCAGATGGAAGCAAAGATGTAATTGCTTTAAACCACACCTATAATGATGCACAAATTGAATGGTATAACGAAGGTTCTGCACTCAATTTGATTAAAAAGGAAAATGCATGATTTAATATAGTTTAAGATTAAAAAGGCTTTGATTTGTATTCAAAGCCTTTTTTGTTTCTACCCCTTTTTCACTAATACCAATTTAGTTTTTAAATGCCGTATTAAATGCGTTGAGGTAATGATGGTTTCCCGTGATAGATTTTATGGTTTCTTTATCCATTTCGACTACCATGCTATGAAGCCATTCTTTTAAAGATTCG
>NZ_JABDQL010000099.1 GCF_013042245.1 Winogradskyella sp.
ATAGATGGTAAGAAATTAGAATCATTTTTTGAGGAAGATAAAAGTAAAGAAGATTTTATAAATAGAATTACTGTCGAGTTTAAAAGAATAAAAGACCATAATGATTTTCTTGTAAGTGATGCACCACCTTTTAAGTTTTATCAGTTTAGAGAAATGTTTGTTCAGAAAATATTTCCAAATAAAAAGTTACCTGCAGATAAAAATTTTATTGAAAAAAATAAACCATTAATACATGCAACTAAAGCTGTGTTTGACTTTAAAAATGATTTTTGGATAAACACACCTTTAAAATTTGAAGATTAAACTAACTTAGTTAGTAACAATATTAAATTAGTAGAACAAAAAAGTAAGAAGCTAAAAATTGTAAGTAACTAATTATAAAACCTTAATTTTTGTGGAAGGATTAGATTTTTGTTCTAGTTGTTTTCTTAATAAAGCCATACCATCACTAACTTTTCTTTCAATCACTGTAGCATAAATTTGAGTTGTAGCTATTTTAGAATGACCTAGTAATTTTGATACGGTTTAAATAGGCACTCCATTACTTAAGGTAACTGTAGTTGCAAAAGTGTGCCTGGCAATATGAAATGTTAGATTTTTTTTGATTTTTGGATATAGCGGTTCGATTTGTGCCAGTCATTTCGGTCTAACTGTGCCAGTGATTACGGTTTGATTTGTGCCATTTTTTAGTATTTATCTACCCTATATCGGTTCGATTTGTGCCACTTTTTAAGATCAAGTAATTAAACTTGTTGTTCAAAACAACAAGAAATGGCAAACACACTTGATACTATGGATTTAAAACAAATTATCAGCCTTCATTTAGATGGCATTAGCAACCGTAAAATTGGAGCTATCTTGGGTATATCCCGTAACACGATTAACACTTATATCAAACTCTTTAAAGCCAATGAGCACTCTTTAGAGGACTTGCTAAGTTTCGATGACGCTCGTTTAGAAGTCTTGTTTCCTTCACGTACAACCATTGATAACACGCGATATGATGAGTTGATGCGTTATTTTGAAGATGTCAATAAAGCCAGTAACCATCCTGGATTTACCCTTTTATTTCACTACAATGATTATGCTGAGAAGAGTTCTAATGCTTACAGTTACACTCAATTTACGGAGCATTATCGGCGTAAATACCCTAAACTAAAAGGATCAATGAAACTCAATCATGACCCTGGTAAAGAGATGTATGTAGACTATGCAGGAAAAAAACTTACACTGATCGATAAAAATACGGGTGAAATTATATTGGTAGAAGTCTTTTTAGCTATCCTTCCTAATAGCCAATATACCTTTGTAGAAGCCTGTCTAAGCCAAAAGCGTGAAGATTTTATTACCTGCTGTGCAAATGCATTGAGCTTTTATGGAGGTGTTCCAACAGCTATTGTTTCAGATAATCTTAAATCTGCTGTAACCAGAGCAAGTAAATATGAGCCAGAGATCAATCGAAGTTTTAAAGATTTTGCGCGTCATTACAACTGTGTCATCAACCCTACCAGAAGCTATTCTCCGCAGGATAAAGCACTTGTTGAAAACGCAGTTCATCTTGCTTACCAACGCATTTATTATCCCATTAGAGAGATGACCTTTTTTACCCTAAGTGATTTAAATAAAGAGATAAGACGACGCCTTACTGTATACAACGATTTACTTTTTCAGCTTAAACAAGCTAGTCGCAGAGAGCTCTTCCAATCCATAGAACGAGAATATTTAAAACCATTACCCACATCTGCCTATCAAATGAAAGAGTATGCAAGGGCAAAGGTGCAAAAAATGGGTTATGTATATTTTTCACCAAGTAAAAATTATTACAGCGTACCTTACAGATATATTGGTAAAATGACTCAGATACAATACACTAAAACAACAGTAGAAGTATATTATAACCACCAACGCATAGCGATACATCAAAGAAATAAAGGGAAAGGAATTTATACCACAAACAAAGAGCATCTAAGTAGTACGCATCAAAAATATAGGGAGTGGAGTCCAGATTTTTTTATGAAACAAGCAGCCCCTCATGGTGAATATGTATTGAAATGTGTGGAAGCTATACTTGTAAAAATGGACTACCCTGAAATAGCCTACAAACGTGCAATGGGACTTATACAGCTTCATAAAATATACAGCTCACAAAGGTTAGACAAGGCTTGTAAAAGAGCCTTAACTGCAGATGCTGTTTCTTATACACGCATTAAAAACATGCTTAAAAACAACCAAGATAAAAACAATTTATTCTATCAAGATTTAGAGGAAAAAGAAAATCACATCCCTTCTCATCAAAACATACGAGGAGCATCAGCATATCAATAGAAACAAAACCTAAATACATAAACAATGAACAACAATCAAACCCTTGAAAAACTAAAGCAAATGCGTCTAGGCGCCATGGCAGAATTGCATCATCAACACGTTAAAGAAAACTATGTAATCGAAATGACCCCTGACGAATACTTAGCGTTATTAACAGACCACGAATGGGAAGACCGTCAGAATAGAAAGATAAACCGTCTTTTAAAACAAGCCAAATTTAGGCAAAAGGCAAGCATTGCAGAGGTTGATTACACCTCTCAAAGAGGTTTAGATAAGAACATGTTTACGCGCTTGGCTACACTAGATTTTATAAAAAGAAAGGAAAACATAATTCTAACAGGTGCTTCTGGTGTAGGCAAGAGTTATTTGGCCCAAGCATTAGGACAAGAGGCTTGTTTGATGGAGTATAAAGCAATCTACACCAATACAGCAAGGCTTTTTAAGCACCTTAAACTCTCCAAAGTTGATGGAACATACCTTAAAGAACTAAATAAATTGGTGAAAACGGATGTATTAATATTAGATGATTTTGGTTTACAAGACTTTGATACTAATGCCAGAGAAGCTTTGATGGATATCATAGATGATCGCTATAATACCAACTCAACAATTATAGCATCACAAATACCTGTATCACTTTGGCATGGAATCATAGGAGAAGGTACAATTGCAGATGCTATTTTAGACAGAATTGTAAACTCTTCGCACAGGATAGAACTCAAAGGAAAATCATTAAGAAAAGGAAAAATTATATCAAAGTAAATTAAAAAAATTATATCATTGCAACATCTTTTAAAGTGGCACCATTTGAACCGAAACAGGTGGCATGGTCAGACCGAAATAGCCAATTTTACATAAATCTGCAATTTCTTTCAAGTAAGCATTTAGTTTCTGGTTAGAAATAGTAGGAAACAGTGTTTTGGTTTTTTTAGCTTTAATATTGCCTTTATATTTAGTAATTAGCATTTCTGAAATTGGAAGTAGAGGTATTTTAACTTTTTTATGTGCTTTTTGTCTATTTGTAATAAGCCATTTTACACCATCTATACCTAAGCAATATTATCTTCATTTAGTTGCATAGTTGTCGTCTTTTAATTAAACATTTATGTTAAGACGAAAGTCAAATCAACTATTTCAAATACAATTTGTTAAACTCTAATTAGGTTCACACTTTTTAATTTTAAATGTGTTAACCGATTTGTGAACCGAATTAAATCATTCAGATTCAATTCTTATGATATCGCAAAAACCACAAAACCTTATAAATCATACGATTTACAAGGTTTTAGTTTCTGTTGGTATTTATTTTAGTCGGGGTGGCAGGATTCGAACCTGCGACCTTCACGCTTTTAGCGTGACGCGATATCGTTCAAATATCTTTTCGCCCCTCTTTTTTTTATTTTTTTTTCAAGCAGTAACGCTTCTGATTTTAAAATTACCTTCTGTTGAAAAATAATTATCCAATCTTGAGCTCTCGCAGTAAATCCAAGATGGTTGTATAAATGTTCCTTTAGCCTTTCATCAGCGGATTTACTGGTATAACCAACATAATGTTTTTGAATTTCTTCAGAAAAAAGGATATATACTGTAAACATTTTTAAAATAAAAAAAGCTAAATATTTTTAGTATTCAGCTTTGTTAGTCGGGGTGGCAGGATTCGAACCTGCGACCTTCACGCTTTTAGCGTGACGCGATATCGTTCAAATATCTTTTCGCCCCTCTTTTTTTTATTTTTT
>NZ_JABDQL010000046.1 GCF_013042245.1 Winogradskyella sp.
CTTGAGCGGATTAAGAATAATAATCAACGCCTAAAGGAGTTTGCATTATATGCCATTACAGGGCAATCCGCTTGGGAATTATGGAGAACAAGTACTAATTCAGTCATATATTAGAATATAGCCAAAAACAATAAATATAAGCACATGAAAGAAGGTATAGCAGGAAACATAGCCAAAGTCTTTATTCAGTCAAAACTGACTGTTCTATTAATGATTGTGTTTATGGTCATTGGCGTCTACAGCTCATTTTTGATTCCACGTGAAGAAGAGCCACAGATAGATGTACCAATGGCGGATATTTTTGTTGGTTACCCTGGAGCAAGTCCAACAGAAGTTGAGTCTAGAGTTATAAAACCTTTAGAGAAATTAATTTCGAACATTAAAGGTATAGAATACGTCTACTCCACTTCAATGAAGGAACAAGGCATGGTCATCGTACAGTTTTATGTAGGTGAAGATATTGAACGTTCGCTTGTAAAATTATACAACGAAATCAATAAGCATATGGACCAAATGCCACTTGGCATAACCCAACCACTTGTAAAAACACGTGCTATTGATGATGTGCCTATGTTGGGATTAACATTGTGGAGCGAAAACTATGACGACTACCAATTAGGTCAAATGGCTCAGGAGCTACAGAATGAAATTAAAAAAGTAAACAATGTATCGATTACTCATAAAATTGGAGGTAGAAATCGGCAATTACACGTGGTTTTGGATAAAGACAAATTAGCGGCTAGCGGATTGGATTTCTTGTCAGTTTCAGAAATGATAAAGGCAAACAACAGTCAATTAAATTCTGGAAGTTTCTATAAGAATGATAAAGAATTCCTTGTGAATACAGGGAAGTTTTTAGAATCAGCTACAGATGTTAAAAATCTGGTCGTTGGTGTGCAACAAAACCAACCTATTTATTTAAAACAAGTTGCAACGATTATTGATGGTCCAGAAATACCACAAAATTATGTCTCTCTAGGTTTTGGAAAAGGAAGCGAAAAATCATCGGAATTTAAGTCTGAGTATCCAGCAGTCACCATTTCGGTTGCCAAGCGAAAAGGAGCTGATGCAATGAAAATTGCCGATGTCATCATTGACAAAGTTACCCATTTGCGTACGACCTTAATTCCTGATGATGTTCATGTTGAAGTCACTAGAAATTATGGTGAAACGGCTTCACACAAAGTGTCAGAATTACTCTTACACCTCATCGGATCTATCATTGCAGTAACTATTGTTGTAATGTTAGCTATGGGTTGGCGTGGAGGATTAGTAGTGTTTTTATCAGTTCCTATTACATTCGCTTTAACCTTGCTAAGTTATTACATGCTCGATTATACCTTAAACCGAATTACACTTTTTGCTTTAGTGTTTGTGACAGGTATAGTGGTTGATGATTCTATTATCATTGCCGAAAACATGCATAGGCATTTCAAGATGAAACGCTTACCGTTTAAAGAAGCTGCATTATATGCTATTAACGAAGTTGGAAACCCAACTATTTTAGCCACATTTACCGTCATTGCATCGGTGTTACCAATGGCATTTGTATCTGGCTTAATGGGTCCATACATGGCGCCAATGCCTATCGGTGCATCCATTGCCATGATACTATCACTCTTTGTAGCCTTAACCATCACTCCGTATTTAGGTTACATTTTCTTAAAAGAAAAAGACAGAAAGGGTGTAGAAGAAAAAACTGGAAAAGCCATTGAAAATACCGTTATTTATAAAGTGTATAACAAGTTTGAACGCCCATTATTAGAAAGTAAAGCCAAACGTTGGTTATTTTTGGTTGGAACGTTACTACTCTTAATGGGAACAATCGTATTGTTTTTTACCAAATCTGTAGCTGTAAAAATGTTACCGTTTGATAACAAGAATGAGTTTCAAGTGGTCATCGATATGCCAGAAGGCACAACATTAGAGCGAACAGCAGTGGTAACACAAGAGATTGCACAATACTTATCTACACGTCAAGAAGTTGTAAACTACCAAAATTATGTAGGCACTTCTGCTCCAATAACATTTAATGGTTTGGTACGTCATTACGATTTACGAGGCGGCAGTAACATGGCAGATATTCAAGTAAATTTATTAGATAAAAAAGAGCGAAGTGCCCAAAGTCATGATATAGCCAAATTGCTACGACCAGATATACAAAAGATTGCTTCCCATTATAACGCAAATGTAAAATTGGTAGAAGTACCTCCAGGGCCACCAGTTTTATCAACAATTGTTGCCGAAGTTTATGGTCCTGATTATGGTAGCCAAATAGAGGTTGCGTATAAAATTCAGAATATTCTTAAAAACACCAAAGATGTTGTAGATATCGATTTAATGGTTGAAGACAATCACACTGAATACCAGTTTGAAATTGATAAGGAAAAGGCAATGCTTTACGGGATTGCACCTCAAAAAATTGCCTACACTATGAATTTGGCATTATCTAACAGAGTAATTACTAATTTATATGATGAGAATGCTTCAAACCAAGTAGGCTTGGTATTGATGTTGGATGAAAAGGAAAAATCTACTATCAGAGATATTTCACAATTAAAAGTGAAATCGAAACAAGGTCGCATGATACCTATTGCAGATTTAGTAAACATTAAACAGACTACAGCAGCAAAAAGTATCTATCGTAAAAATCAAAAGCGAGTTGTTTATGTCATGGCTGATATGGCAGGTGAATTAGAAAGTCCTGCATATGCGATTCTTGGAATGGAAAATAAATTAAAAAACATACCATTACCCAAAGGCTATGAGATTAACGAAATGTATTTAGGTCAGCCAGATTTTGAAGATGATTACACGATAAAATGGGATGGAGAATGGCAAATTACCTTAGAAGTTTTTAGAGACTTAGGCATCGCCTTTTTAGGTGCTATTATTTTGATATACATTTTAATCGTAGGCTGGTTTCAAAACTTTAAAGCACCTATTGTAATGATGGTTGCTATTCCCTTATCGCTTATTGGTATTATTTTAGGGCATTGGCTAATGGGCGCTTTTTTTACAGCAACCTCATTTATAGGAATGATTGCCTTAGCAGGAATTATGGTCCGGAATTCGGTATTACTTATCGATTTTATAAATCTAAGAACCGCCGAAGGCGTACCATTAAAACAAGCTGCTATTGAAGCTGGTGCTGTACGTACCACACCAATCCTACTAACGGCAGGAACTGTTGTTATTGGTGCTTTTGTCATTTTATTTGACCCCATTTTTCAAGGTTTGGCAATATCACTAATGGGCGGTACAATTGTATCAACCTTTTTGACTTTGCTAGTAGTACCCTTAGTATATTACATGATAGAACATAAAAATCATAAATAATAATCCGCCAGTTCCAGTGATTACAAAAGATTTTTGAATTGTATTGAGAACACCATCAAAAACTTCTCGATAGCTCTACTGAGCTTGTCGGAGTATGATTTTATATGGAAAATCAATCGAAGTGGCTATAAACTCAGTAAAATAAACTCAGTAAACTAAACCACTATGGACTGCAAGTCCATAGGTTTCTTTAAGCAATGAAATTGCATTTTAAAATTATAGTGAAGATGAAATTTAGAAGAATTATGAAGCAAATCGACAATAAAAAGTTTGTAGAAACTGAAAGTCTTGCACTAAAAGTGCATAGTTTCAACTAACGAATGAGACCAATGAAA
>NZ_JABDQL010000104.1 GCF_013042245.1 Winogradskyella sp.
ACTATTAAGATACTGAAAATCAATAACTTAAACAAGTTTAAGACGTTGTTTTTCAATGAATTAAGCTTGTTTTTTTATCTATTTACCAACCCTTGATTCGCATTACTAACACAATAACATCTACTGAAGCCTCAGATGTTAATATTCCTAGGTCTTCAGCCGAAGCCGTTTATGCGCAAATTACTGCAGATTTAGAATTTGCAGCAACATTATTGCCAGCTAGTTATGGCAATGATGCAAGTATTAATAAAGCAAGAGCAACATCAGGTGCAGCACATGCATTGGCAGCCAAGGCTTATGCGCAACAACCTAATCCTGATTATGATGCTGTATTAAATAGTATACAAGCTGTTGAGAGTAGCAGCGCAAGCTATCAACTCATACCATTTAATCAACTATTTAGCGGTAATAATTATAATAATGCAGAGTCTATTATTGAAGTACAATACCTTGGTGGAAATGAAGGGAATTTTGGTCCACAATTATTATTACCGCCATCTATAAGCGGAGATTCATGGAGAAAATTTGTGACACCATCTGTTGATTTAGTTGATGCGTTTGATTCTGAAGATGATACCGTTAGAAAAAATGCTTCAATTTTATTTGAGTCTGTTCAATGGGTTGATGAATTTTGGGGTAATAGCCAAGGTACAGCAATACCATTTAGTTACAAATGGAAAAACGCAAATGGTTTTGCAAGTGCGGATAACACTTATCTCATAAGATATGGTGATATCGTTTTGCTAAAGGCCGAAGCTTTAAATGAGACCAATCAACTTCAATCCGCTATTACAGAAGTAAACCGAATAAGAACTAGAGCAGAATTACCAGACTTAACAGACGCTCAAAGCAACTCTCAACAAGTATTGCGACAAACTATACTTAAAGAAAGACGATTAGAGTTATTTCAAGAAGGACAACGTTGGGATGACCTTGCCAGATATAACCTATTAGTCTCTACTATGAATAATCTAGTAGAAATAGATTTAAGAACAGGCAATCAAGTTAATTATAACATGACAGAGGCAAAAACATTACTGCCAATTCCTCAACAAGAGCTAGATAGAAATCCTGCTTTAGAACAAAATCCACTTTAAAAAACGCTTAGCTATGAAAACAAAGCACAAATATTTAGTTGCATTAAGTTTCCTGATTAGTTTCACTTTTACTACATGTGAAAAAGAGGATAATCTACAACCTGAAGGTGAATGGGAATTAAGTTCACCTGTAATTTTAACACCAACAGAAGATCAAAGTATCGTCTTAGATCAAGATACACCTAGCGAGTCCGTTACTTTTAGTTGGGAACCAGCTGTATCAACAGAAGGCTATGCAGTGACTTATGAAGTCTTAATGGCTCCAGCAGGAACAACAGATTTTTCTGCACCATTTTTCACTTCAGAACCTTCTAATAACGGAACAAATACATCACTATCCGTAAGTTACGAAGCATTAGATCAAGCCTTAGCTTTCTCAGGCTTTCCTGCCAATGAAGAGGCTGTTGTAAGCTTTGCAATTAGAGCAAATAGCTTGAGTAAGTCAAGCCTATCTACTTCAAACGTAACCATTATGCGTTTCGAAAATGAAGCATTGCCTCAGTCGCTTTATATTTCTGGGACAGCAACAGAAAACAATGATGATTTATCGCAAGCTATAGCTTTAAAGCGTTTAACAGACAGTAATGGTGAGCTTTCTAATATCTACGAAGTCTATACGAGTCTTATCGCAGGTGAAAGCTACAAGTTTTATAGTGAGCGTTCACTTCCGGCTTTAGAGTTTGGCGGTAGTGATGGCAATATCGTATCGTTTGGAGATGCCATAGTTGCCAATGATTCTCAGCAATTCAGAATAACAGTAAACTTAGACAACAATACTTATGAGCTTCTTCAAATAAATTTTTGGAGTATGGTAGGCACACCAATTAATGGTGGTTGGGGAGGAGACGAACCTTTAGATTACCAAGGTAATGGCGTTTGGAAAGCATCAATAAATCTTATAGAAACAGGTGGATTTGTATTTAGAGCAAATGGTGATTGGGGTTATTTACTAAAGCGAATCGTAGGAACACCAAATACCCTTGTTTTGGAAGGTGAAGCCGGTAATCAAGGATTAACTTTTGAAGATATACCAAACAACCAAACTGGTTTATATTTTGTGACTTTAGACTTATCTGCAGATAACTACACATATTCTTTTGAAATAGATGATTCAGTTGTTGAGCCAATTGCTACACCAGCACAATTGTTCTTGTTTGAAAATGGAGCAATGATTGAAGAGTTCTCATTAAGTGGAGATACTTTTAGTTCAGCGCGTTTTATTGCTATGCAAGCTAGTAACACATATACTTTAAATAGTGCTTTAGATGAAAGCGGAACGTCGTATTCAGTTAGTGGTATTCTTGCTGATAGTGCTACACCAGATGGTGACTTAGTCTCAGATGCCATAACACTTTTAGAAAATAGTAATTCATTTTCAGTATTAACAGATAGAGCATTGCGTTTTAATATAGATTTTAGCGCACCAGAACTTACTTGGACTTATTATAATATTAAATTATTCCATTGGCAAATTTGGGATGAGCGACAGGAGATTCAAATGTCTTATAGTCATCCAAATACTTTCACTGTAACATCTAATCTTATAGCTGGATCCGATAGTAAATTTATCAGCCCTTGGGATTTTGATTTTGGTAGTGACGACCCGACATCATTAACGGGAAACCTTATTAATGGAGGTGGAGCAAACATGCTCAATATTGAAACTGATGGTTCATATACTGTGACTATAATACTTAATGATGATTACCAGTCAGGAACCTATGAATTTGCACAATAAATATTTAAAACTTATGAATTTATTAACTCGATATAATTTGAAATTTTATTTTACACTACTTCTCGTAGTTGCTTTACAAGCCTGTAATAAAGATGAAATGAAGACATATCCACCACCAGTAGTGGAGGATGTAAATGTAGATTTTTACCTCACATCACCAGATGAAGCTAATCTACTCACGTTAACTACCAGTGGGATATTTCCAATGGTAACTAACTCGAATTTTACAATCAATGTATCTGAAGGTACAAGCTATCAAGAAATGGATGGTTTTGGATATTCATTAACAGGTGGAAGTGCCATGTTAATTAATAATATGTCTTCAGCAACACGTTCAGAATTATTGCAAGAACTTTTTGGAACCGGAGAAAATAGTATTGGTGTTAGCTACTTAAGAATTAGTATTGGGTCCTCCGATTTAGATGCGTCAACCTTTAGCTACAACGATTTACCAAGTGGTCAAACAGACGAAAATTTAGATAATTTTTCATTAAATGCAGACATGACTAATCTTGTGCCAGTATTAAATGAAATTCTAACCATTAATCCAAGCATTAAAATATTAGCAACACCTTGGTCAGCGCCAACATGGATGAAGAATAACAATAATACTGTTGGTGGCGAATTACTGCCACAATATTATAGTACATACACCAATTACTTCGTTAAGTATATTGAAGGAATGGCAGCTCAAGGCATTATCATAGATGCTATTACCATTCAAAATGAGCCTGAAAACCCATTCAATAACCCAAGTATGGTTATGAATGCGCAGCAGCAAAGAGATTTTATTAAGAACAATTTAGGTCCCACGTTTCAATCGGAAAATATAACAACTAAAATAATTTTATTTGACCATAATCTAGACAATCCAGATTATCCAATTTCAATATTGAACGATGCAACAGCAAAAAGTTATGTAGACGGATCAGCATTTCACTTATATGCTGGTCAAATAGATAATATGTCGCTTGTTCGTAATGCACATCCAGACAGAAATGTGTATTTCACAGAGCAGTGGATCCAAGCACCAGGAGATTTTTATTCAGATATACGTTGGCATGTTAGAGAACTTATGGTTGGAGCACCAAGAAATTGGAGTAAAAATGTGTTACAATGGAATTTAGCGGCTGACCCAAATAGCAATCCTCATACAGATGGTGGTTGCACAGAATGTCTTGGGGCGATTACAATAGATGGTAATTCTGTGCAAAGAAATCCTGGATATTACATCATAGCACATTCTTCAAAATTTGTTCCAGTAGGTTCTGTAAGGATTGAATCTAATACGTCTTTTGAATTTCCAAATGTAGCTTACAAAACACCTGAAGATAAGATTGTAGTGGTTGTATTAAACAATTCCGACGTACAAAAATCACTAAATATTAACGTACCAACAGAACCGATATCTGTAACACTACCAGCAGGTGCAGTTGCAACTTTTGTTTGGTAATTAAATTATAAGAAATGATTAAAAATTGTTTTTATATACTTTTTGTATGTATCACTTTATTGTCTTGTAAACAAAATGAAGAGCGTAATGACTTAGCGGTCATTAACGAAAGCGATATTAAAGAAAAGACAAATTTATTAGGCAAAGAGGCACAAATATACACCACTGCAGAGAATACAGATAAAAGACTGTTTTTAGACCTTCAAAAGACTTTTGAAAATGCAAAACAACCTTTAGAGACTGAAGTCGCAATTTTTGTTAATCCAGAAAAGCAATTTCAAGAATTTTTAGGTATTGGCGGAGCAATTACAGATGCGGCAGCAGAGGTGTTCTCTCAACTAAGTGAAGAAAAACAAGACGAATTTTTAAAAGCCTATTTCTCTGAAGAGGGTATTAATTATAATATCATACGAACGAGTATTCATAGTAGTGATTTTGGGTTAGGAAGTCATACTTACATAGAAGAAGGAGATAAGGAGCTCAAAACGTTTTCTATAGAAAAGGATAAAGTAAAACGCATACCTATGATAAAGCGTGCACAAGCATTAATTAATGATGATTTGGTGTTTTACGCAAGTCCTTGGAGTCCGCCAGCATTTATGAAATCTAATAATGATATGCTTCAGGGAGGTAAATTATTACCTGAATATTATCAAACTTGGGCAGATTATTTTGTGAAGTTTATAGAGGCTTATGAAGCGGAAGGTATTCCAGTTTGGGGAGTAACTATACAAAATGAGCCAATGGCAAAACAACGTTGGGAATCTTGTATTTATACAGCAGAAGAAGAACGTGATTTCCTAAAAAACAATCTAGGACCAACATTTGCAACCAATGGATTTAGTGGTAAAAACATTGTCGTATGGGATCATAACAGAGATTTAATCTCTCATAGAGCTAACACCATTTTTGAAGACCCAGAAGCTATGAAATATGCTTGGGGAATTGGTTTTCATTGGTATGAAATATGGACAGGTGGAGAGCCTAAATACGATAATCTAAAAAACATAAAAGCGTCTTTTCCAGAAATGAATTTGTTATTCACAGAAGGTTGTCAAGAAAAGTTCGATCCAACACAATACGAGCGCTGGTCTAATGCAGAACGTTATGGTAATTCTATGATTAATGATTTTAATAGTGGTACTGTTGGTTGGACTGATTGGAATATTCTATTAAATGAAAAAGGTGGACCAAATCACGTACAGAATTTTTGCTTTGCACCAATACATGCAGACACTCAAAATAACGAACTCATATATACACCAACGTATTATTACATAGGTCATTTTTCAAAATTTATTAAGCCTAAAGCTAAACGTATTAGTACAACTATGAGCAGAAGTACTATTGAAAGTACGTCGTTTCAAAATCCAAATGGGCAAATTATAACTGTAGTGATGAATAAAACTAAAGATCCTATCGACTACAAATTACTTGTCGGTGATTATGAGATAAAAAACAAAATATTGCCCCATGCAATGCAAACAATAATTTATTAACTAATAACAAGAAAGATACATGAAAAAAAATTACTTTATCGGATTAATGATGCTTGTAATGCTATTTTCGTTACAAACAAATGCTCAAGTAGATGTGACTATTAGAGTAGATATGTCTGCAGAGACTGTAAGTGCAAATGGTGTTCATGTTGCTGGTACAATTAATGGATGGTCTACTGATGCAACAATGCTTACTGAAGAAGGTATAACTGGTATTTACGCAGTTACTGTTCAATTAACCGAAGGATGGCATCGTTACAAATTTTTAAATGGAAGTGCTTGGGGAGAAGAAGAATCAGCAAGTTACCCTTGTGCTCCAACAAATGGAGATAGATTTATCTATGTAAATAATTCTGGATTGGCAGTAATTTTAGAGCCAGTTCCTTTTAATGGTTGTAATCCTTCTGGTACAGGATTCGAAGTAACGTTTAATGTGGATATGGCAAGTGCAGGTTCTATTGTTGCAGGCAATGTGCATATGGTAGGCTGGCATACTGATTGGAATCCAGAAAATTTATCGTTTCCAAATGCCACTGGAGATATCCATAGCGGAATGTTACGTTTACCATCACCAGCTGATTACCCAATTACATTTGAGTATAAATATTTAAGCGCTGCAGGTTGGGGAAATGATGAAACACCTGGACCAGAAGCAACTTGTGCAACAGTTACAGGAAATAATAGATTAATTACTGTAAATAATTCTGGAGCGAATATATACGATGTATTTAATGCCTGTAATTATGTGTTAAGCACGGAAGACTTTATAGCTAATTCATTAAAAATTGTATATAATAAAACAGAAAGAATGGTGAATTTCTTTAGTGAAGGACTCAATAATAAAATATCACAAATTCAAGTGTTTGATATTACAGGCAAATCTATTAAAACTATAGAAGGTATTAATTCTATTAGTGATATTAGTATCGATTTTCAAAGTCAAACTAATGGCATTTATTTTGTGAGAGTTGAGAGTAGCGATAAACAATTGGTTAAGAAAGTTATGGTCTACTAAATAAATTAAGCTAAAGCATTATGAAATGCGCATGCTAAACATATTATTACCCAAAGGAATTATTAATAGCGAACAGCATGTGTCCCTAAAAAAACATTACATATAAACACATGAACAATACATATAAACACATCAAATATTCTAAATTAATATTGGTGAAATATATTATCATTACTGGGGTGTTTTTTATTTCGAACATTGTTATCGCTCAATCCGTAGAAGTATGGTTAACGACAGGAGACCAAACTAATAAGCTAAGTGAAAAGAATGACCTTTCATTTAGCTCAGGAACAAAAAATGGTACTGTTATTGATATTGACGACGCTATCAATTACCAAACCATGGATGGGTTAGGTGCGGCTATGACAGGCTCATCTGCATATTTAATACAAACAAAATTATCAACATCGCAAAAGGATCTTCTTTTAAATGATCTATTTACAGATACAGGTATTAATCTAAGTAGGGTGAGACACAGTATAGGTGCTTCTGACTTTAATTTAAGTAGTTATACGTATAATGATATTGCACAAGGACAAACAGACCCTACCATTAACTAATTTTTCTTTAGGCAACGATCTAAATTATCTTGTTCCTTCACTACAGGCGTCTATTCAAAAGAATCCGTCATTAAAGATAGGGGGCACGCCAAGGAGTGCACCAGCGCGGATGAAAGAAAACTACACCTTAAATGGGTCTTGGTTAGATACACAATGGTATAATACTTTTGCCGATTATTTAGTAAAATATGTAGAGGCTTATGTCAATAACGGCTTAACAATATGGGCAATAACAGTTCAAAATGAGCCTAAATATGAGACTTCAAGTTATACATCGATGAGAATGGATCCCGGTAATCAAATCTCATTTTTAAAAAATGATATAGGTCCAGCGTTTGCAAGTACAGGTTTAACTGCAGGTATTATTGCGTATGATCACAATAGGGACGATCCAAATTACTCTATAGAAATTCTCAATGATAATAATTCAAAAAACTTTACAATTGGATCAGCGTTTCATGGTTATGCAGCTGATGTTTCAGCACAATCTACTGTCTATAATGCACATCCATATAAAGGCATATGGTTTACTGAAATAACCGGTGGAGACTATGCTCCAAATTTCGCAAATAATCTTGCTTCGAACATGAAAAATATTATTGTTGGCACAACACGAAATTGGGCTAAAGGTATTTTACTTTGGAATTTGGTCTTAGACGAAAATAACGGGTCACAAAATGGTGGCTGTATAGATTGTAGAGGAGTAGTAACTGTTAATTCTTCAACCGGTCAAATTACCAAAGAAGTGGAGTATTATGTATTAGGCCATATCAGTAAATTTGTTGACCAAGGTGCCACTAGAATCTTTAGTACAGAAAGCAATAAAATATTTAATGTCGCTTTTGAAAACCCTGATGGATCAATTGCTGTAATTGCATATAATAATTCAAATAAACCTCAAGAAACGTTTACAATTAGAGTAGGAAGTGAATCATTTGATTATATTATACCAAAAAACGCAGCTGTAACATTTAAGTGGACATCTAATACTTCAAATAATGTACCTCCAACGGTGTCTTTAACCTCACCTCAAAATGGTACATCTTTTACATCTCCTACCAACATTACTATTTCAGCAGATGCTATAGATACAAATGGAACCATAGCAAATGTTGAATTTTATGCAAACTCCAACTTATTAGCTAGTGATTTTACAAGTCCTTATAGTTTTGATTGGTTAAATGTTTCTGATGGTAACTATGAAATCATTGCAAGAACTATCGATAATGAAGGAGCTATTACAGATTCTGATCCAGTAAACATTACTGTAACTAATGGTACTGGTGCAGATACAATGTTTGTATCATCAATTACTACAGGAATCCAATCTGCATCTCAAGGCAGGAAATTTGGTGCTGCAGAGGTTTTTGTTAGTGATAATCTGGGTAATCCTGTAGAAAATGCTGTTGTAGAAGGAGAATTTTATGGATTGTTCAATGAAGTAGTTTCTGGTATAACGGCCGCTTCAGGAACGGTTAATTTTATTACTTCAGAGAGTAAAAAGGGCTCTGTAACTATCAATTTTTGCGTAAGTAATATTAGCAATTCTACATTATTGTTTACTTCAGATCCTCAATGGTCATGTACTAACACTAATAGGGAGTTGTCACTAGAAAAAGATTTAAGAACTTTCAAAAAAGATATTAGACTTGTCTAAAATAGCAATTCAAGAGTTTTAATCTTAGAAAATAATAATGAAAATAGTCCTTGTAAGAAGTGTTGAGATTATTGACATGGCAGTAAGACTTATTCAAAATTTTGATAACCTAAGTCATTCTAATTCCGTTCAAATGAATTTAGACTTAACCAAGAATGGTCTTTACTTTGTCAGATTAACTAGTAATGACCATCAAATTGTAAAAAAATATTGTGTATACGCTAACTATCATAAGCTAAAAATAAACCTAATTTTCTGTATTTTCGAGCGTGGTCACAGACCGTGGTCACAGAGCTTAGTCACAGAGCGTAGTCGAAGTGTAGTCGAGAAACCGTAAGGTTCAGCGTAGCTAAATATAAGCACTTGATTTTAATACATTTCGACTTTAGTTTAAGCTGAGTACTTCGACTTTAGTTTATGCTGAGCACAGTCGAAGTACTCAATGCTATAGATTAAATTAAAATCAATTTATGATATATTACGGACATTCAAAAAAAAATATTAGCATATTAATTAAACCCTTAAATTGATAGCAAATTGTTTCAACTAGACACGTTCTTTAAAATATATTTTTAAGACGTGTTGTTTTTTATTTCAATATTCAAAACTTATCCAAAATGAAAAAACAATCATACTTATTACTAATAACCATTATATCAGCTTTAGGCGGACTTTTGTTTGGCTATGACACAGGCGTTATAAATGGTGCTCAATTTTATTTAAGCAAGTATTTTGAATTGAGTGACGCCTTAAAAGGTTGGGTTGTAGGAAGTGCTCTTTTAGGCTGTTTCATTGGTGCTATAATTTCAGGTAAATTAAGTATTAAAATAGGAAGAAAACAATCATTAATTATATCAGCAATTCTTTTTGCCATATCCGCATTTGGGTCAGGATTACCAAGTCTTTTTCCCGAAACAGTAACTACCCTAGTTATATTTAGAGTTATTGGCGGATTAGGTATAGGAATTGCATCCATGAATGCACCTATGTATATCGCTGAGATTGCTCCAAGTTCTATAAGAGGTAAGATGGTAACTTATTATCAACTTGCTATTGTTATTGGTTTTTTTAGTGTGTTCTTAGTTACTTATTTCATTGGTAATAACCTAACGCAAACAGAGAGTATTCTATTTGGGTGGAGACGCATGTTTTGGTCAGAGTTAATTCCAAGTACATTATTTTTAGTTTTATTATTCTTTGTACCAAGAAGCCCAAGATGGTTGTGTATAAAAGGCAAAAATGAAGAAGCCATTGCTGTGTTAAATAAACTTCAAGATGAAGAAAGTGCGCAAGCCGACTATAAAGAAATACAAGCATCATTACATAATGAAAACGATACCGATTCTAAAGTTAATTACTTTTCAAAATTAATTTTAGGTATCATTATTATAGGAACTACAATTTCTGTATTACAACAATTTACAGGTATTAATGCTGTGCTTTACTATGGTGCTGATATCTTTGAAAAAGCCTTAGGTTTTGGTCAAGAAGATGTCTTATTACAACAAATTCTTTTAGCATTTATAAATGTTGTATTCACTTTTGTTGCCATGTATACTGTAGATAAATTCGGAAGAAAGCCATTAATATATATTGGTTGTACAGGTATGATTATTGGGTTTTTACTATTAGGAGTAACGTTACAGCAACAAAATGTTGGTATCCTGTCTTTATTAGGTATCTTAATTTTTATCGCTTCATTTTCACTATCTATGGGACCTATTGTATGGGTTTTATTATCAGAGATGTTTCCTAATAAAATTAGAAGTGTTGCTATGTCTATTGCAGTAGCTGCACAGTGGGCAGCAAATTACGTGGTGTCGCAATCATTCCCAATGGTAGTAGGCAGTGAAACTAATAATAATGCGTTTTGGAATGGATCTTTGCCATACTTTATATTCATTGTGTTTATTGCAATAATTATTATTGTGACTTATAAATTCGTCCCAGAAACAAAAGGCAAATCCTTAGAACAACTAGAAGACATTTGGGAATAGTTTAAATATTATTATTCAGATGATGCATAGGCAAAACGACCTCTTATAACTTTAGTTCATTGTCTTTTATTGGTCCCAAAAATAGTTAAAACTATGCACTTTAGTGCATCCGCTTTAGCTTCTAATACAATTTCTTAATTAAAAATACTGTTATAATTATTAGTTAGATATTCATAAGATGTTATGCTTTTAACTTTATGATTATCAGTTGTTTTTATTAGCTGCACTGTTTTTTCTTCTAACTCGTCTAA
>NZ_JABDQL010000107.1 GCF_013042245.1 Winogradskyella sp.
TAGTAGCGGGAACTGGACTTACTTCGACTGCGCTCAGCATAAACTTCTCGTCCTTTGTGTTTTCGTTTTCAAAACAAAAAAAGTCTCAACAATTAAGTTAAGACTTCTTATAGTAGCGGGAACTGGACTCGAACCAGTGACCTTCGGGTTATGAGCCCGACGAGCTACCTACTGCTCTATCCCGCGATTTATAACTTAAACTTTAGATTAGCTTCTAACTTATTCGGCTCATAATACCAACTCTGTCGTTTAAGAGGATTGCAAAGATAATACTTTTTTTAACTTAGAAAAGCATATTTAAAAAAATAACCTTCAAAAATTTAAAGGCTATTAATATGTCTTTATGTATTGATTTTCTTTTCTAATTATCACCTACTTCTTCGTCAAAAGTAGCTAATATCCCTTTGGTATTAGCTTCGTCTATCTCAAAGTTTTCAATATTTGGTAATTCTGATATAATATTGTCATAATTACATGAAAAGTTATTGTTGGACTAAAATAAAGTATTTAGATTATCTAATTTTGTAATACTGTTTGGCAACTGCCCATAAAAACTCTTATTTGCCAAAATGAGTTCTTCTAAATTAGACAAATTTCCTATATTATTAGGAATAGCACCAAATAGCCTGTAACCAAATATACTTAATGTTCTTAAGTTACTAAAATTTGAAATACTAGCTGGTAACTTTCCTGTAAGCTGGTTGCTACTCAAGGTTAAATTTTCAAGTTTTGTCAACTCTCCGATTTCATCTGGAATTTCACCAGAAAAATTATTAAACATTAGCTTAATAGCTATAACATTATCATTTTCTATTGTAACACCATACCAATTGCTTACTGGTGTAGTTAAATCCCCGCTTTTTTTTCCAGTTGTCACCATCTGTAGAATTATATAGATCAGTAAGCGCTTTTTTTTGAGCATCTGATACGTTTGCGTATAAGATAGCTGATATAAGTATACACGATAAGAAAATGTAAAACTTTTTCTTATTTAGGTTGATTTGGGAGAGGGAATCTTCTTAACATCTTAAATGTAGAAAATATTTCAGTTTAGCCGTTGAAATACTAGATATTTTCTATAAAATGCACTTTTTAGAAAAACCCAATATTTATTGCTCAATACTCGAAGCGTCTAAATAGCTCACAGAGGTGCCATCTGTTACAGCATTAATTTGAATGGGATTACAACATACTTCACAATCTTCGATGTACGTTTGTTGGGTTTCTGAGACATCTATTAACATTGATATTTCTTCCCAACAATGCGGACATTGAAAAAAATACTCTTCCATTATTGTAAGATATTAAAATTCAACATTTAAAAGTTCTCCACTGACTTGAAGCACTAAAACCTCAGCTAATTTTGCTTGATATTTTGCTTGATTTCGGCTTAGTTCGGCATTTAGAAGATTGAGTTGTGCCTGCCTAAATTCAATAGAGGTAACTTGCCCTAATTTGAATTTTTCCTCGGTACGTTCAAAATTATTTTTAGCAGTTTTTATATTATCTTCTTGTACCTCGTAGATTCTTAATTTATTCTGGTAATCATCCCAAGTATTATTAAAATTCCGCTCTACTTCTTGTCTTAACTGTTCTTTCTGAAGTTTTTGATTTTCAAGATTAATACGTGCATTTTTTACGCGAGTTATTGTTGTACCTCCATCAAACAAATTCCATGTAAGGTTGATACCTACAGAAACATTAGTGCTTGTGTTTTGAAGAACAAAAGCTAGTGGACTGTTGTTTGTAGACTCATTCCAACCGTAGCTTCCTGTAAGTCCTATTGTTGGTAAATAACCAGATTTATTAGCTTTTAAGGTAAACTCATTAATGGCTATATTTTTTTCATTCTGAATTAAGGTTACATTATTCTCAAAAACTTTATTTCTCAATTCTTCTTTATCTAACTGCATTAAAAATATGATAGTAGTATCAACTTCAAATAGATTCGTAATTTTATTTCCTGTAACTAAGTTTAAATCACGTTTAAAGTTAATTAAATTTTGTCTCGCATTAATAATACTAATACTATCGTTATTAATATCAACCTCTGCGTTTAAAACATCTAGCTTAGTATTTTGTCCGTAGTCGAATTGATATTCGCTTCGCGTTAAGCGGTCTTTAGATATTTTTAAAGTTTCTTTAAGTGACTTAAAATTTTCGCTCTCTTGAGCGATATTATAATAAATTGTAAGTAACTGTATGGTTGTATTCTCAATAGTTTCTCTAGCCTGAAGTTCGGTTAAATTATATTCTTGTTTTAAACGCTTATAATCATAATATCTACCTAGCCCGTCAAAAAGCGTGTAATTCAAACTTATTGAAGCATTATAACGTCTGGTCTCTGCACCTTCTGCAACACGAACATCACCGTTTGCCAATTGCCCTTCTGCATCTTGTCTGTCTATACTTCCACCAGCATTACCTGCAAGCGTTGGTAAATAACCGGAGTTTAGTATGTTTTTATTATTAGCTGCTACTTCAACATTATTCTTAGCAATTTGAATACCGTAGTTGTGCTCTAAAGCTAATGCTATAGCATCAGAAGGTTTTATAACCTCTTGAGAAAAAGTGTTAGTAGCTATAAATGTTATAGAAATGAATACTAATATTTTTTTATAGAAGGTTTTCATTTTATTCGGTTAAGCTTTGTATAGTATTATTATTCTCAGGTATTCTTAAATCTTTAGCATGTAAATTCTCCAGATATTTACCTTCCGTTTGTTCTTTAATAGCACGTTCTACTTCTTCTTTAGACACTTTTTTATTTGTATACAACCATTTTGCTTGTTGCTTTATAAAATTGCTAAAAGACAAAAATATTGGTAAAACTATAAGGGTAAGTATGGTCGCAAATCCGATACCGTAAGCAATAGAAACTGCCATTGGAATAAGAAATTGAGCTTGTCGACTTTCTTCAAAAATTAATGGTGCTAATCCTGCTATGGTGGTTAATGAGGTCAAAAATATAGCTCTAAAACGCGAACGACCTGCCTCATAAAGTGCATCATCAAAGGTCATACCTTCTTTAAGATTATTATTGAACTTACCTATAAGTACCAAACCGTCATTGACCATAATACCAATCAAGGCAATAATCCCTAAAAGGGATAAGATATTTAAAGAAAAATCATGAATCCAATGTCCCCAAGCTACTGCTGGCAGACTTAGGGGAATTAAAAGCAGTAATATTAAAGGCTGGCTGTAACTTCTAAATGTAAAAGCAATGACAATGTAAATTAAAGCAATTACCACTATACCAACAGGTCCAAGTGAATTTGTAAGCTTAAGACGTTCTCTATTTTGCCCTTCATAAGAGGGTGTTACTGTAGGATATCTTGATAAAATCTCGGGCATGATTTCGTTTTTAATTTCAGCCATTACATCCGTAGAACTTGTTTTTTTTGGGTCTTTTATGTCTGCTGAAATTTGAATTTCACGGCGACCTTCTAAATGATTAATTGCTACATCTCCTCTAACTATAGTATAAGTTGCAATTTCTTTAAGAGGTATGCGATTACCGTCTGGTGTACTGATTCGCATATCGTCTAAGTTATTAATAGATGAACGGTCTTCTCTATTATATCTTACCCAAACTCTAATTTCATCCTGACCTCTTTGAAAACGTTGCGCTTGCGCTCCAAAAAATGCAGAACGCACTTGTTGCATTACTGCTCTTAAATCTAAGCCTAAAGCGTAAGCACTTTCCTTAAGTTTTAAACGAATTTCTTTTATACCTACAGGGTCGTTATCCTTAACATCTTTTAATAAGATATTATTCTCAAGATTTTGCTTTAGTTCTGCTTTTACCGCTTTTAATTCAGCAATATTATTTCCTAATAGTGACACAGAAACTGGGTTTCCTCCAAAATTTCTACCACCACCATAAACTAAACTTTCAGCTCCAAAAACTGGCCCAACATGTTCTCTTATTCTATTGGCTACTAAACTTGTAGTAATCTCATTAGGTCGCTCTTCTCCAGGTAATAAATTGATACTTAATTGTGCAGTAGCAGAACCTGGACCAATTGTTTTTATGATATTTTCTACTAAGTACTTTTCGGAATCTTCGCCAAGATATTCGTCATTAATTTCTTTAGTAACAGCAATGGCTTTTTTCTCAATAAAAGAAATTATGCTGTCGGTTACTTTTTCGTTAGTACCATTAGGCATATTAAGATTTATAGCGACTTGATCACTTGCTATCTGTGGAAAAAAAGAAACTCTAATAATCCCTCCTTGTATACTAGAAACTGTTAGTATGGAAAAAACAATAAACAAGGCTACTGAAAAAAACTTATTTTTCAATGCAAAACGTAGAGTAGGACTGTACATTTTATCTCTAGACCATCGCATAATTTTATCACCAAACTTATTGATGTATCTTAATTTTGAAAATACTTTCTGAAAAAAACCAACGATACCCGATTTTGGTTTTTTTGTTTGTGCTCTCAATGCTTTGGAGTGCGCTAAATGCGCAGGTAAAATTACTAAGGCTTCGATAAGAGAAACAGTTAGTGTTAGTAAAACAATTACGGAAACTTCTCCAAAAAATTCGCCTATACGTCCGTCCAAAAATAAGAAGATACTAAACGCTAGGATTGTTGTTAAAATGGCAGAAACTATAGCTGGTAATACTTCCATAACACCATCTATAGCAGCTTGCTCCGGTGATTTTCCTTTTTCGTATTGTTGATAGATGTTTTCGGCAATAACAATTCCATCATCAACCAAAATACCAATAACAATTATCATCCCAAATAATGACAAAACATTAATAGTAACATTAAAATATCCAGCTAACATAAACATTCCTAAAAATGAAATAGGCAAACCGAAGGCTACCCAAAATGCCAAACGTGTATTTAGAAATAATGAAAGAAATGTAAGCACCAAGAGCATACCAATAATAGCATTTTCAGTCAATAACTCTGTACGCTGTACAAGCGTTTTAGATAAATCACGAACAACATTAAGCTCTACATTATCATATTTTAGATTAAACTCTTCAATATAGGCTTTGGTCTTATCTGCTGATGAAATTAAATCTTCTGTATTTGTACTAGTAATGGTTACATTAATTGACAAATCTCCATCATAATAGTTTGCATTCGGTGTTTCAGAAAATTGATCTCTTACTTTAGCAATATCTTTAAGTTGAATCTTTCGTCCTGAAGGGTCTGATTTTACTATTAAATTTGATAATCCTTCTGCATAGTACGACCTATTATTAGCTCTTATCAAATATTCTTCAGCATCAGTTTTTATGGTTCCGCCGGTGGTAATAAGACTAGCTTGATTAACCACTTGAGCAACTTCGGCAAAAGTTAAATCGTAAGCCAACAGACTAGTTTCATTAACAGCAATCTCAATCTCTTCTTGAGGATAACCAGAAATTTGAATTTGAGATATACCGTCAATACCACGCAAATCATTTTCAACCTGACGCCCTATTTGTTTTAATGTAGCCAATGGTATTTTTTTACCACTAATTGAAAATGTTATTGTTGGCCGTAACGCCTCTTGTTTTGCAACAATTAAAGGCTCCATACCCACAGGAAAAGATGGCACACGATCTACAGCGTTTTTTACCTCGAGCAACATAAAATCTATGTCTTTTCCTTTTTCAATCTCTACATTTATATTTCCACTATTTTCTCTAGATGTAGACGTAACACGCTCAACACCATTGAGTCCTTTTAGATTATCTTCAATCTTGAGTACAATACCTTCTTCGACTTCTTGAGGAGAAGCTCCAGGGTAAGTCACATTAATACTAATGTTTTTTGAGTCTGTCAACGGAAAGAATGACGATTTCAATTTTGAAGCACCAAACAAACCGAAGATGATAAAAGCAAAAACCACCACATTGACAGCTACACTATGCCTAATAAAATATGCGACTATTTTTCTCATGATTACTTAGTAGTCTTTTTATCTGATTTAGAGCTATAAGGCTTTACTGCCATACCAGCATAAGCTCCAGGAACAGGCCTGGATAACATTATTGTTCCATTTGGAACGCCCTTAATTACAGCCTTAGCATCAGAAAAATATACAGGTGTTACATCTATAACATCCAAGATATTGTCTCTAATCACAAAAATTTGATTCCCATCTAAAACTAAACTTCTATTAATTTCAATAGCTTCGGGTTCCGATTTTGCATTAAGATTTGCTTCGAGATACATACCTTCTTTTAAGGATTTGTCTTTGACTTCTATGTAAGCTGTTATGGTTTGCGTTGTTGCATCTATACTTCCATTTATACGAGAAACTGTTCCTGTAAATTCTTGGGTCTTTTCTAAATTATTAAGCTGAACCGTTTCTCCTACTTTTAAAAGGTTAGCGAAGGTTTTACTCAAAGCTACTTCCATTTCGTAAGTTGTTGGGTCTATATATTCTCCTAATTTTTGTCCGTTTCGTATCAAGGAACCTTCAGTAACCAAAGCTTCGGTAATTATACCAGTAAAAGGTGCTCTTATATTAAATTTAACTAGACGCTGTTCTAAATTATTTACATTATAATAACTTGAAACTATACCGCGACCTGTAATAAAGTAGTTCTCTTTTTCTGAAGTCATTTCTGGTAGCTTTGGTGTGGTTTTATCCATATCAAAAGTATTAAGGTAATTTTGCCACTTCTGAAAAACTTCAGGAAAATCAAGTCTTAAATCTGGCATAATAGCCGCAATAGCATTGTACAGTAAACTTTTGGAAGCTTGTACATTTGCATAATGTTCAGCAGCGTCTATGGGAATTAAAACTTCTCCTTTACGATATTCTTGACCTGGTCTAAATAATTTTCTGCCTGATTTAAAAACTCCCTGAACTTCAGAATATAATTCTATACGCCTCTTAGCAACTAGGTTTCCGTTTGCAGGAATTATAATTTGTACAGTACCATTTTGTACCGTATCTGTGAATACAGTTTTAATGACTTTCTCAGGAGCTGGTCTCTGTTTCTTTTTACTATTGCTGATTTCTTTTCCTATAAAGTAAGCGCCTACTATAAGCAGAATACCTAATATAGACAGAATAATATTTCGCATTTGTGATGGTTAATTTAGAGTACAAATTTACCCATAACCCAAAGCGTGGGAGTTAAAATAATCTTAATTGTTAAAATTTAGTGCATCTATGGATTCTTGTACGTTCTCCCAATCTTCCATGAGTTTTTCCAGCTTTTGCTTTTTGCTTTGGTAGTTATCAAAGAATTCAGGGCTTGCTGCGGTTTCATCATAGTTAGTTGCTAATTGCAAATCATCAGTCTTAATATCTTTTTCTAATATATTGATTTTAGACTCAATATTACTCAGCTTGTTGTTTAGAGACTTTAACTTCTTT
Organism: Winogradskyella sp.; assembly: GCF_013042245.1. Lineage (GTDB taxonomy): Bacteria > Bacteroidota > Bacteroidia > Flavobacteriales > Flavobacteriaceae > Winogradskyella. The sequence continues at coordinate 7,348 of NZ_JABDQL010000107.1, forward strand.
TGGTCTTGGTAACTTTGCTTATTGTTTATTGATTTTTCATCTTTAGCAATCACAGTACGTTTTTCAGCCTCCCTTAAATTTTCAAGATTACGTTGCTCTAAATAAAAGTCAATATCGCCTAAATATTGCTTTACTTTCTGGTCTTTAAATTCGTAAATCGTTTCTGTTAAGCCTTGTAAAAAATCTCTATCGTGAGATACTAAAATTAAAGTTCCCTCAAACTTTTTTAGAGCTTCCTTCAGTACGTTTTTAGATTTAATATCTAGATGATTTGTAGGCTCATCCATGATGAGTACGTTGAGCGGTTGTAACAATAATTTTGCTAAAGCTAAACGGTTACGCTCACCACCAGAGAGAACACGTACATATTTGTCTGCCTCTTCACCTCTAAAAAGAAAAGAACCCAAGATGTCTCGAACTTTAGAACGATTAGTTTCGTTAGCAGCATCTATCATTGTATCTAGAACAGTTTTGTTTCCGTCGAGATACTCTGCTTGATTTTGAGCAAAATATCCGATTTGCACATTATGTCCAAGAGACAAATTACCTTGATGTTCAATTTCACCAACGATAATTTTTGCCAAAGTAGATTTTCCTTGACCATTCTGACCTACAAAAGCTGTTTTTATATCCCGAGGAATGGTCATACTCACATTATGAAGAACTTGCAAATCGCCATAATGTTTAGATGCATTTTCCACCTCTACGACTACTTTTCCTGGGGTAACTGAAACAGGGAAATTAAGAGACATCACGGCATTATCTTCTTCATCAACTTCTATTCTATCCATACGCTCTAATTTTTTAATTAGCGATTGCGCCATAGTAGCTTTGGATGCTTTTGCTCGAAATTTTTCAATCAGCTTCTCCGTTTGCTGAATTTGTTTTTCCTGGTTCTTTTGTGTGGCGAGTTGTTGCGTTTTTATTTCTTCCCGAAGGGCTAAAAACTTTGTGTATGGTTTGTTGTAATCGTAAATACGCCCTAAGGAAATTTCAATGGTACGATTAGTCACATTATCTAAAAACATTTTATCGTGAGATACAATGACCACAGCTCCTGAATAGTTTTTCAAAAAGTTTTCTAACCAAATAATAGACTCGATGTCTAAGTGGTTTGTAGGCTCATCTAGAAGTAACAAATCGTTATTCTGAAGTAGCAGTTTTGCTAACTCGATTCTCATGCGCCAACCTCCTGAAAAGGTGTCTGTGAGTTTATTGAAATCTTCACGTTTAAAACCTAGACCCTGAAGAATTTTTTCAGTTTCGCCTTGATAATTGTAACCCCCCAATATTTCGTATTGGTGCTGAATTTCATTTAAATCTATCATTAACTGGTTGTATGATTCACTTTCATAATCAGTACGCTCAGCTAATTGGGTGTTAATGTCTTCAAGTTGTTTTTCGCAAGCCTTTATTTCTTTGAAAGCTTCATAAGATTCCTCAAGTACTGTTTTCCCAAAATCAAAATCAATATCCTGCTTTAAGAACCCAATTTTTAAATCTTTATCTGCTGCAATTTGTCCTGTGTTTGCCTCTTGCTCCTTAGATAAGATTCTGAGCATAGTAGATTTTCCTGCTCCATTCTTACCAATGAGTCCTATACGATCTCCGTTTCCTAATTTGAAAGTGATGTCTTCAAAAAGGTATTCGCCTTGAAAAGCTATAGAAAGGTTATGGATATTGAGCATAGGTCTTTGTGTCTTATAATTATAACAAAGGTTACAATTGTTACAATGCTGTTGGTCTAAAAAATTATCTTTGCATTGTCTTAAAAAACGCAAAAGTAAGAGTTTTTAGCTATGATTAGAAAAGGAATGAAACTTTATAGCATTTTGTTTGGTGCCTGCCCAAAATGTCATCAAGAATCCATGTATGTAGAAAAGAATCCATATAAGTTAACCGATGTTATAAAAATACATGACCACTGCTCACATTGCAATACGCGTTATCGTATGGAGCCTTCATTTTTTTATGGCTCTATGTATGTGAGTTACGGCGTAGGTATCGCTTTTGCTGTTGTGGCTTTTATTGTAAGTTTTGTTATTTTAGAATCTAGTCTAATGGCTGCATTTGTAGCTATAATTGTGACGCTCATAGCTTTTATGCCAATAATTATGCGACTATCTCGTAATATTTGGATTAATCTTTTTATGAGTTACGATAAAGAGTTGGCTAGCAAAATCAAAAAGAAGGAAAACGACTAGTGCGCAAAACGGTCAATATCTATTTCTTTATCTAGTGGCTCGTTATTTTCAATTAAATTGAAAAGCTTCTGCGCAACATAAGGACCAATCATAACGCCTCGACTTCCTAATCCGTTTAAAACATATAGGTTTTCATATTCTAAATGTTTACCCACTAAAGGTCTTCTATCTTTTACCGTTGGACGTATTCCTGCTTTATGATTTACCACTTCAAAATCACAATTCACAAAGGTTTTCAATTTTGAAATTAACTCTTCTCGTGCTTTTGCTGTAGGTATATTAGTTTTATCTAAGCCTTCATAAGTAGCACCAACTCTATACAAATCATTACCTATTGAGATTACAAAAACGGAAGACTTTACTGCAGTATTCAATTTTAAATCTGGAGCTTTAATAGTTAGGACTTCACCTTTGGTACCGTTTAATGGTACATGTTTAAAATATGGATTCTGTTTAACACCGTAGCCTTCAGCAAATACGATATGCTTTGCTTTAATATCTTCATATATTAGTTCATTTTCTAAAATTTGAAGCGCGTTGTGATTAAAGCGTTTTTCAATAAGGTTATTGTTTGATTTTAAATCAGCTTTATAAACTGAAATAAGATGCTTGGTATCTACTCTTCCTGCATTTAAAACTTCTCCCAACCCAAAAGGAGCATTGATATACGGATTTTTGTTCTTCTTTATTTTAGTGGACATAAAAGGCTCTAAAGCAGGTTTATCAGCAGCTGTAAACCAAAGATTTTGTTCTTCAATTGAATTTAGTCTTCTAAATATAGCATGTTGATAATCGATTTTAGTATCTAATTCAGTCTCAATATTAGCATAAGATGGTAATGCGATATCTAGTTGTGTCTTTGCTTTCCAAACTTTTGAAAATCGCTTTAGAACAACCGGATTATATAATCCTGCTGCCACAATCGATGATGTTTGAGAAGCATCATCAAAAACAATAAATGTTTTTTTGTAGGCCTTTAATACTTCGCAAAACGAAATGCTTGCAAGTCCGCACCCAACGACAATATAATCTACGTTTTTCATTGAGACAAAGCTATTAAAAAGATTAGTTTTCTTTAAGGTTATTACAAACAAAAACGCCTACTTTTTAAGTAGGCGTTTTGTATTTATGAGTGTGGCTTTAATAATTCCACATGTCTTGTTCAAAGTTTCGAATCTTATCTTTAATTCGTTGAGACTCCATCAACTGCATTAATGCATTGTCTTTGATGTAATCCTTGACTTCGCGATCTCCATATACATTTTCTTCTTTGTACATGTAGCCATTGAAACGTCTTGAATTCAAGATATGATCAAATGATATTGGCATTGCACTATTCTTATTATTAAATGCTTTTGCCTCATGTAAAATACCTCGAGCTTCGGGATAAAAAACCCAAAACAATGGAACAGGTTCATTATTTGCTTCATCATCAGAATCAATATAATTGATATCTGGTGCTGCTGGACCTATCGCTAAAAGTCGATACTTCATCTCGCCTTGACGCTTATCAAAATACCAAAGACCTTTTAATAAATACGACTTAATATCATAAGCTTCGATATCTCTTTTTGTAATATATTCTGGATCTACATAACCATCCGCATTAAACTGATCGTAACCTATATCTAAGGTATCAATTTTTTGCATTGATTGTGAGAGTTCTTCAAAAGTACGCTCTTGAAAAAAATAAGAATCTGCATAGACTCTTGGAATATCTCCAGATTTAACAGCCTTCCATAATACATGAAATAAAGCACGACGGTCTGGACCTATATTATTGGTGTCTACAGGGTAGTATAGCGGAAAGTTAACTCGCTCATCCAATACAATTTTTTCCCAAGTCATCTTAGAATACAAACGATCTCTATCATCTACGTAACCATACTCTAAAGGCTCATCATTGTCTAAAAGCAACTGCTCTTCAGTTTTTATACCTATTTCTTCTGGGATTTTTGCATTAAGGATATTTGCTTGTGCAAACATACCTGTAATAGTAAATACTCCTAGAGTTGTTAGTATTAATTGCTTTATTTTCATTTTAAATCTTTTTTATTTTGAAGCTATTCTTTAAACTAAATCTGTCTAGTTTGCCAATTCAATAACTACAGGCGTAACTGTTTTAATTCTTATAGAACTTCCTTGAGCTTTCGCCTTGATATTGATAAACTGCACTAAATCTCCACGTCTAGCAGACCTAAGTGCACTTTTTGCAGAAGAGTTTAATCTATTGCCCGTACAGTTTACAGATGGTTTACCTGGTACTTTCATTGTAAAAGACACTACATTCAGTGGTAATTTAAAGTCAAAATCATCTCCGAAATCCGCCGATATTTTTCCAATTTCCACATTATTTCTTGGTAATTTAGCGTTACCCTGTTGCCCATTAAACGAACCTAATGGTTTTGGCAAATCTTTAATTCTAAACAACTTACTATCTCTTACAGGAGAACCATCATCTAAAGTGCCTGTTACGTTTATAGTAACTTCTCTACCTGACTGGGGTTTCATTACATACTTTCCGTTAGAACCAGATAAACCAGATGCAGAAGCTTTAACTTTATTATCTGGAACACCTGCAAATGAAATCGTCATTGGATTTGATACCCCACGATATACTACATTCATCTTATCTGCAGAAATTGTTGCTGAATTTGGCTTTGGTACCACAACATAATTGGCATCAATAATTGGAATTTCTAATTCTTTTCCATTTTCTAAAAATGTGAATTTACCTTCTATTGTGTGTTCTCCTACATTTCCAACATTAAAATCCAAACGAGCTGCACCAGTAGAATCAATTACTTTGGATACATCATATTTTTTCCCGTTAACTTCAAGGGCTGTTGGTGGCACATTTGCATACTTACCAATAACAACTCTACCTTGAAATTTTTCGCCAGCAAAAAAAGCTGATTTATCGGCTAAAACGATAGCCTTATACTTATCTAAAGATGTAGCTTCTACAGCTGCATTTCCTAAAAATAAGTTATTCAAGTCAGCTTGTGTCACTTTAACATCATTTTGAATTGCGGTTAGTTTTGTATATGATGCTATTGATGGAAAGCCTTTAAAGTGATAATCTAACCATTGTTTAGTTACACCTTCACTGTCCTTAACTTCAGAAATATCAAATTTTTTCTCAAAATTTTCAATGAACTTATTGTAAAATTGGTCAACACCTAAAATGTCTTTTATCTCTTTTTTGTATTGTTTGATTGCGTTTATTACCTTATCACCCTCTTTAGTTAGACGATCTCCAGTAAACCACTTTTCATCAAGCTTATCACCTTTTTTCATCTTCTCAAAAGGCAATCTTCCTGTAACTTCATCTACTTCGTAACCACCCATTCTTATGATATCCTTCTTTTGCTCTTCAATAAATCTGTAAAATTTATCTGACGCAATACTTACTTGCTCAGCTTTAACTCCTGCCGCTGCAAATTCTTTCGGATTTTCTTTACCTTTAGTCTTTAAATTGGCTAAAAGTTTAGCGTTCATATCTGTAGTTACCTCGTTAGCCTTCTCAAATTTTTCTTCCATCAACCCGAAAGCTGATAAAACCTCTGGAGCTACTGTCATTGCCATAATTGCAATAAACACAAGGTACATTAAGTTAATCATTTTCTGCCTTGCAGATATTTTTCCTTGTCCTGCCATAATTAGTTTTTTTAGTTATTTATAAGTTATACTTAAAAACTAATTAGTTCTTGTTCATTGCAGAAAGCATACCTCCATAAACGCCATTTAATGATGACAAATTAGATGCTAATGACTGCATTTGCTCTTTGAGTTTTGATGCATTTTCAACAGCTTCTTCATTAATAGCCGCCTGACGATTAGCACTTTCCATTTGTACTTTGTACAGGCTGTTTAATGATTCCATTTGAGCTGCTGCTAAAGACATTTCTTCGCTATATTTTTTCTGAGCTTGCATAGAATCAACAGTAGGATTTAAATTTCTTGCAGCACCTTCAAAGTTCTTAATGCTATCTCCAAGACTATTAAATAATTCACTATCAATATTAGCTTCTTTAAGAAGGTTGTCTAATTTTTTAGACAAAATACCTTCAGCATCTTTAGGTTCTTCTTTTGATTTTTTGGCTTTAGTCATACCACCTTCTAATTCTGGGTATACTAATGACCAATCTAAATCATTTTCTTGTCTCTCAAAAGCTGACCAAGCAAATACACCTGCTTCTACAATCATACCTATGGTTAGTAGAAGGCCACCATAAGGCCAGTTTTGAATTTTGAATAATGCGCCAACAATTACTACTGCTGCTCCCATTCCATATATGAAGTTTGTTACCGTAAGTTTTCCTTTTTGTGCCATAATTTTATTTTTAAGTTTGTTTGAGTTTACGCCCAATCGGTAGGTTATTTTATAGTTTTAGTATTTATTTATTTTTTTGCATTCTTAGTAACTTCAGTACCCATATAATCTTGTACTGTTCTGAAGCCAATGTAACTTCTTGCAGAATCTGCATATTCGTAATCTCTAGAACTCACTTCTAAGTAATAAGCTACGTCTTTCCACGAACCTCCTCTAACCACTTTTCGTTGGTTATTTTTATCATTAACACTTGGGCTAATACTAGACATAAACTCGTAAGAAGATGTAGAATAAGAACTGTTAACCCATTCTGACACATTACCTGCCATATTGTATAAGTTAAAGTCATTAGGCTCGTATGCATCCGCTTCTACAGTATATAATGCTTGATCAGCAGCATAATCTCCTCTTAATGGTTTAAAGTTTGCCATAAAGCATCCTCTATCGTTAAGTGTGTAATTATTACCCCAAGGAAATGTAGCACCTTGTAGTCCTCCGCGTGCAGCATATTCCCACTCAGCTTCATTAGGTAGTCTATAGATATTTACAGGTTGCTTTTTCTTGCTTTTTTGATATTTATTATGGTAAATAGTTCTCCATTGACAAAATGCTTTTGCCTGATCCCAAGACACACCTACTACAGGATAATCTCCATAAGCTTCATGCCAAAAGTAATCGTTATGCATAGGCTCATTATATGAGTAAGCAAAATCACGTATCCATACTGTTGTATCAGGATATATCATAATCTCTTTTTGCTCTATAACATCAGAGCGTTTGAGATCACGATATTTAGCAGCTGCTTGGATATCCATTTCAGAATATTTAAAAATAAACTGAGATACATCCCAAGAACGTTGACCATTGTACGATTCTTCTAATGGTAGATACATACCATCCATAACCTCAGCATATAACTCGTCTGGAAAATCTTCAGTATCAATATATAAATCTATTTCAGTATTTAATTGACGTTGCTCATTACCATAAGTATTGAGCATATATTTTTGGTAAGGATTTAAATCTATGGTGTCAGAATCTTGATAAGCAAACTCTCCTATATCTCCATTACCAGGAACTTTACCTTCTAAATCAGCCATTTCAGCAAGATTTTTTCTAATGATGTTATTTCTAACATCTTCTACAAACTGTCTATACTCATTATTAGTAATTTCAGTTTCATCCATATAGAATGCTCGTACTGTTGCTGTTTTAGTTGGTGCATCTTGTATGCCTGCTAAATCATCATCTGATTTGCCCATAATGAAAGCTCCTCCTGGAATTAATGTCATTCCATAGGGCTTCTCGGGGTGCCATCGTTTACCTTTTACGCCGACAACTTGTCCGCGATCTCCAGAGTTACAGCTAACCATAAAAGCCAACACTGTGATTAGTAAAACAAGCTTATTAATTTTCATAAAACTATAGTTTAAATTGGTAGTCCTAAATTTTGTGATGGTAAACATATTTTAATTAATCGGAAAAAACAACTTTTTTTAATTTTTTTTTGCATTTCGTCCTTAAAAAATTGCATTTCGTCGATAAAAATCCGTATGACATCGATAAAATGTGCTTTTTAAAAGTTATTCTTTCTGTAAGCTTTATACCATCTTTCTGGAAGCTTACCTTCTGTTGCAGCCACATAATCTTCATGTGCGCATGGTAATAACGTATGCTTTTTTAATTTATTATTAAGATTTGCTAAAAAAGGGATTTCTATCCACCAGCGTCCTGTCTTAATACTTTTAAAGAAAATAAGCTCCTCATTATCTATAAGGACATTGTATTTTAGATAGTTATCAGAGTTTATAAAATCATCATCTTTAACTCTACAATTTACACCTTCTATAAAGTACCAGATCATTTGTGCCATAAGCATGGAAGTAATAGTATCTTTTGGGGCATAATGGTATTCATAAATTCCGAAAGAGGAAACTTTATTACTTATACCCGCATATCTTGTGATTGCACAAATTTCTTTACCATCTAATCCATTTGGTGTAAACTTAAGACGCTCACCTACTTCGGCTGCTCTTACTGATTTTAAATCTACGGTAACAATATGTGCATCTCGCAAAATAGGTTCAACACTATTAATGTTATTTGAAACTTCTCCTAAACGATAGGCTTCGAAATAGAGACGATCCATTAAATCAATTTCTTCTTGTGAATTAAAATAGGTCTGATAACCAATTGTAGAGTAATTAAATAAGTTGTAAGGTTCTTCTAGAATAATTTTTCCAAAATAACTATTATTCTTTATGGGTTGCGATACGTCGCCTAAGTCAAAGTTAGTATCAATGTTAACGATATTAACCATAGGCTGAAGATTATCGTAAGCCCTATAATTGGCATAGGTTAAGTCTTGACTTCCACCTATAATAATAGGAATGATTTTTTTCTCCACTAAAACTTCTACTACTGTTCTTAAGGCAAAATAGCTATCTTCTACGGATTCCCCAGAATTGATGTCTCCTAAATCAGCAATTATTGTAGCCCAATTCCCAGGAAATAAACTGTAAAGTGTCTTTCTTACATCATCAAAGTTGAGCTCTGCGCCGATGTAATTAACATCATTTCGGTTTTCTTTGACACCAATTATAGCTAACTGCACGTTATCAATATCTGGAATACCATGCTGCTCAGAATGTATTTTAACTTTCTTTCCTATAGTTTGTTGAGATAATAATTCGCAATGTGCTAGTACTGAATCTGAAACTGGAGAGAGAAAATTAAAATTCATCTATGATTTACTTTTTTGTGGTCGCTTTCTTTTTAGTTGTCTTTCGCTTGGTCGCTTTCTTTTTCTTTGGTGCGTTCTTTTCTAAAATGGCTTGTGCTTCTTCAAGCGTCATTTTTGAGACATCTTTAGTTTTTGGCAATTCTACTTTTTGCTTACCTTTTATTACATTGTGCCTTCCCCAACGTGCTTTCTCAACGCGAATACCTTCTTCTTCCCAAACGTGGATGAGTTTATCCTTTTCTTTTTGGATTTTTTCCTCAATCAAAGTAACGATATCATCTTCAGATAAATTATCCCAATCGTATTTTTTATTTACATTTATAAACATATTGTTCCATTTTATAAATGGTCCAAAACGTCCTTTTCCTTTTTGCACATCCATACCTTGGTAATTATAGATAGGCGCATCGGCTTTTTCTTTCTCCTTAATATATATAAGTGCTTCATCATAGTCCACACTTAATGGGTCTACCCCTTTTGGTAACGATACGAATTTTTTACCAAACCGCACATAAGGTCCAAAGCGACCGATATTAACCTCAACCTCATCTTCTTTATAATGCCCTAGTGCTTTTGGAAGCTTGAATAAGTCCATAGCCTCCTCATAGGTAATAGAACCTAATTGTTGGTCTGGTGCTAAACTGGCAAACTTTGGTTTTTCTTCATCGTCAACAGTTCCCATTTGTACCATAGGGCCAAACTTGCCTAAGCGCACACTTACTTGTCTTCCACTTTCTGGGTCTGTGCCTAAAATACGTTCCCCAGATTCACGCTCTGCATTTTCCTTTACATCTTCTACTTGAGGATGAAACCCTTTGTAGAAATCTTTCATCATCACGCGCCAGTCTTCTTTCCCTTCTGCGATATCATCAAAGCTTTCTTCTACTTTAGCTGTGAAGTTATAATCGAGTATACTTTCAAAATGATTGACTAAAAAATCAGTAACAATTATTCCAATATCTGTAGGAACCAATTTCCCTTTGTTAGAACCCGTGACTTCGGAAAGTTGACTTTCTTTAATTACTTCTCCTTCAAAAACCAATTGCTTATAGCTACGCTCATCACCTTCATTAGCGCCTTTCTCTATGTAATTTCTATTCTGAATTGTAGATATTGTCGGCGCATAAGTTGACGGTCTTCCAATACCTAATTCTTCAAGTTTTTTTACTAAGGATGCCTCTGTGAATCTAGAAGGTGGTCTTGTAAAACGTTCAGTTGCTGTGATATAATTATTATGAAGTTGTTCTCCGATTTTTAAGTCAGGAAGAATACCTTCTTGCTCAGCATCTTCATCATCGGTACCTTCGAGATACACTTTCAAAAATCCTTCAAAAGTGATGATTTCTCCATTGGCTGTAAATTGCTCAGATACATTATTTGATGAATTAACCTGAATTTTAAGATTAGTGCGCTCTAATTTTGCTTCACTCATTTGAGATGCAATGGCACGTTTCCAAATTAATTCGTACAAACGAGCTTGGTCACGCTCAGCATTCACTGTATGGCTTGCAAAATTCGTAGGACGAATAGCTTCGTGGGCTTCTTGTGCACCTTTTGATTTTCCTTTATAATTACGTGGCTTACTAAATTCTGAACCATAAGCTGTTACAATTTCATTTTCTGCTCCTTTTTTGGCTTCTTCAGATAAATTAACACTATCCGTTCTCATATAAGTAATAAGACCAGATTCGTACAGACGTTGAGCGTTACTCATAGTACGACTCACAGAAAAACCTAATTTACGAGAAGCTTCTTGTTGTAAAGTTGAAGTTGTAAATGGTGGTGCTGGTGATTTTTTTGCTGGCTTTTTTTGTAAGTCGGCAACCTCATAATCAGCACCTATATTATTCTTTAGAAATTTTAATGCTTCCTCTTCTGAAGTAAAATTCTTAGGCAGTTTTGCCTTAAGGGTAGAACCATCTACAGTTTTAAATTCAGCATCAACCCTGTAAGAAGCTTCAGTATTAAAATTTTGGATATCTCTTTCACGCTCAACAATCAAGCGCACTGAGACAGATTGCACACGACCAGCAGATAAACCTCCTTTAACTTTTCGCCATAAAACTGGTGACAACTCGTAACCTACAATTCTGTCTAAAACACGACGTGCTTGCTGCGCATCTACTAAATTATAATCTATATTACGTGGATTTTCAATCGCTTTTTGTATTGCGCTTTTTGTAATCTCATGAAAGACAATACGCTTAGTCTTTTCAATATCTAACCCTAGTGTTTCTGCTAAATGCCAAGCTATAGCCTCTCCCTCACGGTCCTCATCACTAGCCAACCAAACCATATCGGCTTTCTTTGCCAAGTCCTTAAGCTTTTTTACAACATCTTTTTTGTCTTTAGAAACTTTATATTTAGGCATAAAATCTCCTTCTACATCAACTCCTAACTCTTTTGAAGGTAGGTCGGCAATGTGACCAAAACTGGATTCAACTTTATAGTCTTTTCCTAGAAATTTCTCTATGGTTTTTGCCTTTGCAGGCGACTCGACTATGACTAAATTCTTCGGCATTATATCTTTTATTTGAGAGAACAAAGGTATACCAAAAAAAAATTACAATCCTAATCTGGTTTTAATTCGGCTTGTTTTTTAATAGTTTTTAACGTGTTTTTTTATCTGAATTCCTACTGCCATCTTGTCATAAAACTAAAATTAATACTATCTTTGCATGCTTATTGACAACATAATAAAGGAACTATTCTGCTCACAGAATACTGCATATGGAAAAAATAATAGACGAGAATAAACAAGGTGAAAATCTCATCCTAGAACATAAAGACGGTAATACGCGTAAGCTTTTTATTGAAAGCTACGGTTGCCAAATGAATTTTAGTGATAGTGAGATTGTAGCCTCTATACTAACTAAAGAAGGTTTTAATACTACTAAAAATCTCGAAGAAGCAGATTTGGTTTTAGTAAATACCTGCTCTATTAGAGATAAAGCGGAACAAACTGTTCGTAAACGTTTAGAAAAATACAATGCCGTAAAGAAAAATAAAAACCCAAAAATGAAAATTGGTGTTTTGGGGTGCATGGCTGAGCGTTTAAAAAGTAAGTTTCTTGAAGAAGAAAAGATGGTAGACTTGGTAGTTGGCCCAGATGCTTACAAAGATTTACCAAACCTTGTTAGTGAAGTTGACGAAGGTCGTAATGCTATTAACGTTATTCTATCCAAAGACGAAACCTATGGTGATGTCGCACCAGTTAGGTTAAATAGTAACGGTGTTACTGCATTTGTTTCTATAACGCGTGGATGTGATAACATGTGTACATTCTGCGTGGTACCTTTTACAAGAGGTCGTGAACGTAGTCGTGAGCCACAATCAATTATAGAAGAAATAAAGGATTTAGTGAATAAAGGATTTAAAGAAGTTACGCTTTTAGGTCAAAACGTAGACAGCTATTTATGGTACGGCGGAGGATTGAAAAAGGATTTTGATAAGGCTACAGACATACAAAAAGCAACTGCTGTCAATTTTGCTAACTTATTAGATATGTGTGCAAAGGCACAACCAAAAATGCGTTTCCGTTTCTCTACATCTAATCCTCAGGATATGACCTTGGATGTCATTGAAACTATGGCAAAACACAGAAATATCTGTAATTATGTTCATCTTCCTGTGCAAAGCGGAAGCAACCGTATTTTAAAAGAAATGAATCGTTTGCACACCCGCGAAGACTATTTTGAGCTTATAGATAATATACGAAGTATCATACCTGACGTAGCTATTAGTCAAGACATGATTGCTGGTTTCCCAACAGAAACTGAAGAAGACCACCAAGATACTCTGAGCTTAATGCAATATGTAAAGTACGATTTTGGATTTATGTTTGCCTACTCTGAACGTCCCGGAACATTAGCTGGGCGTAAGATGGAAGACGATGTTCCTGCAGATGTAAAGCAGCGGAGATTAAATGAAATCCAAGCCTTACAACGCAAACACAGTCATTATAGAACACAACAAAACTTAGGAAAGACTCAAGAGATATTAATCGAAAAATCTTCAAAGAAATCAGATGCACATTGGATGGGACGTAACTCTCAAAACACTGTGGCTGTATTTCCAAAGGAGCATTATAAAGTAGGAGACTTTGTAAATGTAAAAATTACAGATTGTACTTCTGCGACCCTAATTGGTCAGGCTGTTGGTTACTCAGATAACAATTAATATGGAATCATCAATACAAGCCATAAAACAACGCTTCGGGATTATTGGTAATGATGCCAAACTTAACCGTGCTATAGAAAAAGCGATACAGGTGGCACCAACAGACATATCTATTTTAGTTACTGGTGAGAGTGGTGTTGGTAAAGAAAGTATTCCAAAAATCATACACCAACTTTCGCACCGTAAGCATGGCAAATATATTGCTGTCAATTGTGGTGCTATTCCTGAAGGCACAATAGATAGTGAATTATTTGGGCACGAAAAGGGCGCTTTTACTGGAGCCGCCCAAACACGTTCTGGGTATTTTGAAGTGGCCGATGGCGGTACCATATTTTTAGATGAAGTTGGAGAATTACCATTAACTACACAAGTTCGTTTGCTTCGTGTTTTAGAAAATGGCGAGTATATAAAAGTAGGCTCAAGTAAAGTTCAAAAAACAGATGTAAGAATAGTTGCAGCGACAAACGTAAATATGTTTGAAGCTATTAAGAAAGAAAAATTTCGTGAAGACTTATACTATCGTTTAAGCACTATAGAAATCAATTTACCTGCACTTCGTGAACGTAAAGACGATATTCACTTATTGTTCAGGAAATTTGCAAGTGACTTTGCATTAAAATATAAAATGCCGACAGTAAAACTATCTGACGACGCTGTACAATTATTAATAAGCTACCGTTGGAACGGAAATATACGCCAACTAAGAAATGTTGCTGAACAAGTTTCTGTTTTAGAAAAAAATAGAGCCATCAATGCGCAAACTTTAAAAAATTATTTACCAACTGGAGCTGGACAAAATTTACCAGCCGTAGTTAATAATACCAAAGCTGAAAGCGATTTTAGCAACGAGCGTGAGATTTTATATAAGGTCTTATTTGACATGAAAAGTGATTTGAATGACCTCAAAAAACTCACAATGGAATTGATGAAATCTGGAAATACATCAGATGTTGAAAAAGATAATGAAGGATTGATTCAGAAAATATACGGTAATGATGACTCTGAAGATTTTGAAGAAATGATAGAAGAACTACCTGTTCTCACCATTCCAGAACATAAAGAAGAGGTTTCCAAACCTATTATTGATACCGAAGACAAATATCACTTTGCAGAAGAAATTGAAGAAGAGGAGACACTTTCACTTCAAGACAAAGAACTCGAATTAATAAAAAAATCGCTTGAACGTCACAACGGAAAACGTAAATTAGCTGCTGCTGAGCTAGGCATTAGCGAACGAACATTATACCGAAAGATAAAACAATATGATTTATAAATTATCCGTTTTATCAAAAACTGAACACATGAAATTAGTACGATATGCCTGTATTACAATTCTTTTCTTAAGCCTTACAACTTGTGGTATTTATTCTTTTACAGGTGGTGATACTGGTGATGCAGAAACATTTCAAGTAAACTTCTTTCAAAATAACGCACCACTTATTGAACCACAGTTAGATTTTGAATTTACCAATGCGCTACAGGACTTAATGCAGAACCAGACAAATCTTAGTTTAGTAAATTCTGGTGGTGATTTAGTTTTTGAGGGCGAAATTGTGGAATACCGCATTAGCCCTACAACAGCAACAGCAAACAATAGAGCTGCCCAAAATAGACTTACGATTGGTGTCAACGTGAGGTATTATAATAACTTAGTAGAAGAAAAGAATTTTGAAGAACGTTTTTCATTCTTCTTTGATTATGAAGGCAGCGAACTTCTAACTGGTAGTCAACGTGATACGGCTTGGGAAGCTATTTTTGAACGGCTCACCCAAGATATTTTTCAGAGAGCCTTAGCCGATTGGTAATATGGAATTAAGAGAACTCACACCCATATTGCAGCATCCAGCAACCTTGCGTTCTGAGCAAATAGAAAAACTAAAAAAATTAGTAGACACCTATCCGTATTTTCAACCTGCACATGCATTATATCTTAAAGCCTTAAAAAACAAGGACTGTTTTAAGTACAATAATGCCTTAAAAATTACCGTTGCACATACAACAGATAGAAGTATTTTATTTGATTTTATTACTTCCGAAGTTTTCAATCAAAATGAAATTTCAGCTCAGATAAAGCAAAATTCTGAGTACATAAAAAGTATAGAAGTTAATAGTATAGATGACATTTCAATAGATCGAAGTGTTACCATAGACGATGCACTAAAAAAACAAGTTGAAGCTACCAAAGGTGTTTTAGACCCAAATCTTTTCAAACAAAAAGAAGAACAAAAGAAGCACAAAAAATTAGAGGAAAAACTTCAATTAGGAAAACCTTTAGAATTTAATCCCAACGAAACACATTCGTTTTCAGAATGGTTAAAAATTACAAGCTTTAAGCCAATTAATAGAGATACACCAGAAAAAAATGAAGCACCTTTGACGAACAAACTTGATACTATCGATAAGTTTATCACAGAAAATCCAAAAATAAAACCAACAACATATACGCCGAAACCAAAGCTTATAAAAGATGAAGAAAGTTCTGATGACAGTTTAATGACTGAGACTTTGGCGCGAATCTATGTTGAGCAAAAAAGCTATGAAAAAGCGATTCAATCTTACAGAATTTTAAGTTTGAAATATCCAGAAAAAAGTACTTTCTTTGCAGACCAAATAAAAGCAGTAAAAGAATTAAGAGAACGTAATAAAATAAACAATGACTAAGTTTACAATATTTTTAATACTAATCGTACTAGTTGCATTTTTACTAGTCGTAGTTATAATGGTTCAAAATCCTAAAGGTGGTGGTTTATCATCTTCTTTCGGTGGTGGTGGCACACAACAATTAGGTGGTGTGAAAAAAACTGGAGACTTTTTAGATAAAAGTACTTGGTTCTTAGCAACACTTTTAATTGCACTAATCTTATTGTCAAATATTACAATTGAAGGTGCTGGCGGTATTAGTGATTCTAAAGCATTAGATGCTGAAGAAACGACACAACAACCAATAACACCTCCTGCGACTACAGACCAGACAAACACAGATAGTGACAACTAATCTACTCATCTTATAATATTGAAAAGCCAACTGAAAAGTTGGCTTTTCTATTTTCTGAACCATTGCTCTGCAACTTTGTCAGTCAATGAGACTTGGCATAATTTTCGAACATCGACAGGATGTTGATATGTTAGTTCATATCATAACACGTATTAATTAACTTAAACAAATTATAAAAAATGGCTTTAAACATTAAACCTTTAGCAGACCGAGTTCTTGTAGAACCATCAGCTGCTGAAACTAAAACGGCTTCTGGAATTATTATCCCAGATAACGCAAAAGAAAAACCTCAAAAAGGAACTGTTGTTGCCGTAGGTAATGGTAAAAAAGATGAACCTTTAACCGTGAAGGTTGGCAACACCGTTTTATATGGAAAATACGGCGGAACTGAACTTAAATTAGAAGGTAAGGATTACTTAATGATGCGTGAAAGCGATATCCTTGCAATCATCTAAATTGTACTTAGCTAATGGCTTTTAGCCTTTAGCCAATTAAAAAAAAACTAACATTTTAGCTTAGAGACAACGGTTTCTAGCTAACAGTAAAACTTAAAAAAATGGCAAAAGACATAAAATTTGATATTGAAGCACGTGACGGACTAAAGCGTGGCGTCGATGCATTAGCAAATGCAGTAAAAGTAACTTTAGGCCCTAAAGGACGTAATGTCATTATTGGCAAATCATTTGGTGCACCACAAGTCACTAAAGACGGTGTTTCTGTGGCAAAAGAAATCGAACTCGAAGACGAGCTTGAAAACATGGGAGCGCAAATGGTAAAAGAAGTTGCATCAAAAACCAACGATTTAGCTGGTGACGGAACAACGACAGCAACAGTTTTAGCACAAGCTATTGTAAAAGAAGGCTTAAAGAATGTTGCTGCTGGCGCAAACCCAATGGATTTAAAACGCGGTATAGATAAAGCCGTAAAATCAATCGTTAAAGACCTAGAGAAACAGGCTGAAAAAGTAGGGAATTCTTCGGAGAAAATTGAACAAGTAGCATCTATTTCTGCTAATAACGATAATACTATTGGAGAGTTAATTGCTAAAGCTTTTGGTAAAGTTGGAAAAGAAGGTGTTATCACTGTGGAAGAAGCAAAAGGAACAGATACTTATGTAGATGTTGTTGAAGGTATGCAGTTTGACCGTGGTTATTTATCACCGTACTTTGTAACTGACTCTGATAAAATGATTGCTGATTTAGAAAATCCATATATTTTATTATTCGATAAAAAGATTTCTAATTTACAGGAAATCCTTCCAATCTTAGAACCAGTTGCACAATCAGGTCGTCCGTTATTAATTATTGCAGAAGATGTTGAAGGACAAGCGTTAGCAACATTAGTTGTTAATAAACTACGTGGTGGATTAAAAATTGCTGCTGTTAAAGCACCTGGTTTTGGTGATCGTCGTAAAGCAATGTTAGAAGATATCGCTATCTTAACTGGAGGTATTGTTATTTCTGAAGAACGCGGTTTCTCTTTAGAGAATGCCGACCTTTCAATGTTAGGCACTGCGGAATCTGTAATGATTGACAAAGACAATACTACAATTGTAAATGGCGAAGGAAAATCTTCTGATATCAAAGCCCGTGTAAACCAAATAAAAGCACAAATAGAAACGACAACCTCTGACTATGACAGAGAAAAGTTACAAGAACGCTTAGCTAAACTAGCTGGTGGTGTGGCTGTACTGTATGTTGGTGCTGCTTCTGAAGTAGAAATGAAGGAAAAGAAAGACCGAGTGGATGATGCACTTCATGCAACGCGTGCTGCTGTAGAAGAAGGTATTGTTGCTGGTGGTGGTGTTGCTTTAGTTAGAACTAAAAAAACATTAGAAAAAATCACTACTGATAATCTAGACGAAACTACTGGTGTACAAATTGTAAATAAAGCAATTGAATCTCCTCTAAGAACTATTGTTGAAAATGCTGGTGGTGAAGGCTCTGTGGTTATCAATAAAGTATTAGAAGGTAAGAAAGATTTTGGTTACGATGCTAAATCTGAAGATTACGTAGACATGCTTAAAGCTGGAATTATTGACCCTAAAAAAGTAACACGTATTGCATTAGAAAATGCAGCTTCTGTAGCTGGAATGATTTTAACTACTGAATGTGCTTTAGTAGACATTAAAGAAGATGCTCCTGCAATGCCTCCAATGGGTGGTGGCGGAATGCCAGGCATGATGTAGTCCGTAGCACGGACAGGCAAAGAATTCACTCTTGCGTGATTCTCTTTGATAAAAATTACAAAAAAATTGAAAAGCCCTTGATTATTAAATCAAGGGCTTTTTTTTTGAATTATAGCTTTATATATTGAAGTAAACTAAAAAGGATCACTCCATTTTACTTCAGTATTAACACTGGTATCTGTTAATGTTTTTAGAAATGCGACACTTTCCCGCGAAGTGTGTAAGTAAAATTTACAGGATTAGCTTTTTCATAGTTTAATTCTGTTTTCAAATATAGCTAAAAATTGGTTTAAAATGATTCCCCAATTTCTAATAGGCATTTTCCA
>NZ_JABDQL010000110.1 GCF_013042245.1 Winogradskyella sp.
ATACTTGAGCGGATTAAGAATAATAATCAACGCCTAAAGGAGTTTGCATTATATGCCATTACAGGGCAATCCGCTTGGGAATTATGGAGAACAAGTACTAATTCAGTCATATATTAGAATATAGCCATTTTTTATAAAACAATCTAATAACGGTATAGTTTTAGATTGTTTTTTTATTTTTAAGCTAAATCAACCAACTGATGCTAAAACAGTACTTACAATTTAAGTTATCGCAAAAGCTATCGCCACAGCAAATTCAACTTATGAAGTTGATACAGCTGCCTACTCAAGCTTTTGAGCAACGTTTAAAGCAAGAGTTGGAAGAAAACCCTGCTCTAGATACAGGAAAAGAAAATGAAGTCAAAGATGAGTTTGATGAGTTTGACAATTCTCAGGACGAATATAACGACAATGAAACTATTGACACTGGCGATATTAATGTAGATGAATATTTGAGCGATGATGAAATACCGGATTATAGAACACATGCTAATAACTACAGTGCAGACGACGATGAGAAATCTGTGCCTTATGCATCTGGAACATCATTCACCCAACATTTAACCAATCAGCTCAACACGTTTAGACTTAACGACCAGGAATATGAAATTGCTCAGTTTTTGGTTGGTAGCGTTGACGAAAGTGGTTATATACGTAGGTCATTATCAGACATTGCAGATGACTTAGCGTTTACACAAAATATTTATACTGAAGAGTCTGAAGTAGAAAAGGTACTAGGTATCGTTCATCAATTAGATCCAGCTGGCGTTGGAGCACGAAATCTTCAAGAATGTTTAAGTATTCAGCTTCATAGAAAAGAACAACATCCTGATGTTGAATTGGCAACGAAAATTATCGATAATGCTTTTGAGCAATTCACGAAAAAGCACTACAAAAAGTTGATGCAGAAATTCAGTATTACTGAAGACCAACTTAAAGATGCAATTGTTGAAATTGAACATCTTAATCCAAAACCCGGAGGTTCTTACCCTGGCAATAACAGAATGGTTGAACATGTAGTTCCTGATTTTGCCATTAAAATTGTTGAAGGTGAGTTAGAACTGACTTTAAATGGAAGAAATGCACCAGAATTACATGTGTCGCGCACCTATAACAATATGCTTAAAGGCTACAAAGAATCGAAAGAAAAGTCAAAGTCTCAGAAAGATGCAGTTATGTTTATTAAACAAAAACTAGATGCTGCAAAATGGTTTATTGAAGCTGTAAGGCAAAGACAACAAACACTTTTTGTGACTATGAGCGCTATTATGCATTACCAAAAAGACTATTTTTTATCTGGTGATGAGCGTATGTTAAGACCTATGATTCTTAAAGATATTGCAGACGAGATCGAAATGGATGTTTCTACAGTTTCACGTGTGGCAAACAGTAAATATGTTGATACGCCTTATGGCACAAAACTTATTAAGGAATTCTTTTCTGAATCTATGACCAATGACCAAGGTGAGGAAGTTTCTACTCGTGAGATTAAAAAAATACTCGAAACCGTTATCGAGGAAGAAGACAAAAAAAAGCCACTCACCGATGATAAATTAGCAAGAATTTTAAAAGAAAAGGGCTACCCAATAGCTAGGCGTACAGTTGCAAAATATCGTGAACAATTGGATATTCCTGTGGCGAGACTTAGAAAGAAAATTTAAACTATGCTCTGTTTTTTCCATAAGTTGTAATAATGGTTTTGTTCATCTAATAAGTCTTCATGCTTACCTTGTTCAATAATTTTGCCATTATCCATAACGAGAATGGTATCGGCATTGGCAATTGTGCTTAAGCGATGCGCAATAACAATAACTGTTTTACCTTGGGCTTTAAAATCGTCGATAACCTGTTTAACTATCAACTCTGAGTTAGTATCTAAAGCCGATGTGGCTTCGTCCATTAATAGAATTTCAGGGTTTTTATACAAGGCTCTAGCAATAGCAATACGCTGTTTTTGACCACCAGATAGCATGGCGCCATTTTCGCCCACTTGAGTTTCAAAACCATAAGGCAATTTTTCTACAAACTCGGTAATACCTAATGTATTTGATAGTTGAAGAACACGTTGCACATTAGGAAAACTTTCGCCCAAAGCAATATTTTCTATAATAGTTCCTGAAAATAAGTTGAGCTGCTGCGGAATTACACCAACTAATTGGCGTAAACTACTACTATCTATGTGTTTTAAATCAAACTTACCAATACTTATTTTGCCTTCTTTTATAGGATATAAATTTTGAAGTAATGCAATTAATGTGGTTTTGCCACTACCACTTTCGCCCACAATTGCTGTTGTTCCATTTTGTTTTAACCTAGCGTTAAAATTTGAAAATACTTGTGTCCGCGAACCATATCTAAAACATACATTCTCAAAAACAATATCGCCTAGTTGCTCCTTTGACAATGCCATTTTATTAGTCGTTTCTTCACGTTCCAAATCCATAATTTCAAACAAACGGTCTGCGGCGATTAATGCATTTTGTATGGTTTTATTCATACCTACTAAGGATGCTACTGGAGAAGTAAAATAGCCAATCAATGCATAAAAGGAAAATAATTCTCCTGTGGTGATTTCACCATCCAAGACATAACCAGAACCTAACCATAATAAAATAACGGTAAAAATAGAGGCTAAAAAACTAGTCGATGTCGCGGAAAAAATACCATTTAATCCAGAGGTATAAGTTGTAAATAACAATTTTACAAAGCGATTTTCAGTTTTAACGTTAGAAAACTCTTCGATGCCAAATTCTTTAACAGTACGCACGTGTGTAATACTTTCAACCAATTGGGTTTGTAGCTCGGCAGCATCTTCCATAAGTTTTCGCTCTACACGCTTATTGTAATAATTCATCAATGCATAGATACCTAAGTAAAACGGAATCACTAAAAGGATAACCACTGCCAATTTCCAATAATAGGTAAACATTAGGCTAAAGGAAAATACCACTATAAAAATATTGACCAACATATCTATAGCTACATTATTTATAAACGCTCTAATTTTTACAGCATCGCTAATACGTGAGGTAATTTCACCTATTTGCATGGTGTCAAAAAAGCGTTGTGGTAAACGCAATAAATGTTTGTAATAGCCTAAAATTAGCTTGGCATCTATAAGTTGCCCTGTTTTTAGCACAAAAATGCTTTTTTTACTCCCAATATACGCTTGTAACAACACAATAATAACCATGCCAATACTCAATAAATTAAGTAGTTTTCTGTTTCCGCCAACTAATACGTAATCCGTTATTTTTTGTACATATATAGACATAGCCAAGCCTAAAATTGTAAACACCGCTGCGCCAATCAAGGCTTGTATTAATATGGTTTTATGAGGTTGTATTAAATCCCAAAAGCGCTTAAAGGCAGATGTTTTTTCATTGTAGGTTTTAAAATCTTCAGCCTTTGCAAATAAAATAAGTACACCAGTCCACTCGGCTTTAAAATCACTTATTTTTTTGGTGACCATTTTCCCTTTTCCAGGATCCATGTAAGTGATGTTACTTTTGGTCACTTTATAAATTACCACATAATGGTGCAATTGCTTGTTAACCACAATATGGGCAATGGCAGGCAATGGTATTTTAGACAATGCGTCTAAATCGCCTTTGACACCTTTGGCGGTAAAGCCCATTTTTTCGGCGGCTTCTATAACACCCAACACATTTGTACCACGTTTATCAGTATTGGCATATTGGCGTATGCGTGCTATAGGAACATTAACCTTGTAATGATTACCAATGGATGCCAAGCAAGCCGCACCGCAGTCTTTGATGTCGTGTTGTTTTATGTTTATACTTGGCATTTACTATCTTTTAGATGCTTCGACTGCGCTTAGCATGACATACTACTTAATTTTGTGTTATTAGTTTAGGATTTAACCAATCATCTACTTTATCAAATAGTAAATCGTATAAACTGCGTGTGGTTATAAAATAGCGTGTCGTTAAGGTCATTCCTTTTTTAACTTGGGCGGTATAGCCATTTTTTAATTCTAATTTTTTGGTGTACAGACTGCAACGTACTTTAAAAAATGCTGCTTGGTCTTGTAATGTAATATTATTGTCTATATCTATAACCTCACCTTCTAACATGCCCCATTGGTTATAATTAAAAGCATCTAACTGAAACTGTACTTTTTGTCCTTTTTTAAGCAAACCAATATCACTGGGTAACACCGTGTTTTCTACAATAAGATTGCTATTGGGTGATATTGTTGCCAAAGGCTGTAGGCTATTTACAAAAGAGCCTACTTGTAGCCCTAACACGTTTTCTAAAGTGCCAGATATTGGTGCGGTAACAGTGTAATTATCGGCATCAGCGGTAAGTTGGTTTAAACGTCCTTCAAGGTTTTGAATTTGTGTTTCTATATCTCGTTTTTGATTTTGCCACTGTGCTTTTTGCTGTTTTATAAAACTGTAAAGTGCGTCTTTAGCGAGTTGTAAATTAAAGGCATGAGTTTCATACTCTGCTTTGGCAATCACTTGTTTTTTAAATAAGGTATTATTACGGTTATAGATTTGTTGTGCTTGTTTTACCCGTGTTTGTAGCTCTTGTTTCTGATAGCGGTAGCGGTTAAAGTCGTCTTGTATGATTGGATCCATAAAACCTGTGGTTTTACCATTAAGTAAATTTGTAATATCTGCATATTGTGTTTGGGTAATATGTAGTAAGGAATCGTTAAGTTGTTGTTGCGCCTTTAGGTTGTCTTGTATAATGGTTAGTAAGGTATCGCCTTTGCTAACCACTTGGTTATTTACCATATTGGCATAGGTAACCCTACCATTAAGTACTGCGTTAATGGGTACATTATCTTTTGCTGCACGCAGTATACCGCGGCTTTGACTACTAATGTCTACCTTAATAATTGGCAAACACGCCAAGATACCAATAAGCACCAACACAATGACCAAGTAAATGGATATACTTTTGGTGTTGTTTTTAGCGCTAAGGTTTTCTAGATTGTGTAATGGGTCTGGACTAAAATGCAATGACAGATTTTACTGCAAAAGTCTAAAAAGGTTTTCGATATCTCAATAACTTTTAAGCTATAATTATAATCTTTAGTAATGAGGCTACTAAGCACAGCTTAGCGGTAGCGCATACTAGCAGCATCTGGGGATTAAAATAATTCAGTATAATTTTTTCAATGTTTTTATATCATATAATTTACATCTAATCCTGTAAACAATATATAAATAAAGTTTTCTTAATGCAACTTTTTCTTTTTCTTTAGATTTTAGATAGTTCTGCTTGATTTTTGCTTTTACATATTTTTCCTCAGAATTATCATCACTATTAAATATTTGAGGAACCGTTTGTTCAATTATTTTCATAAACTATATTGATTTAGCGATTAAAATACCAAAATAAAATGCTAGTGAAAAAATTAGTAATAGAGTTAAAGAAATAAAAATATATGATTTAAGTTTTTCTTTCATACCTTTTGAGTTTAAATTCTCTTTTCTAATAGTTTTTATTAGAAAAGAGAATTTAGAAAATAAAATAACCTAAACTAAGAGTTACAAGATTCATGGCTGCAAGTTTGGTCAGCCAGCCATGAGCCAAAGTTCCAACCGCTCTCAAAGGCATCATAAATTACCAATGCAGGACTATACCACCATGGGGGTTTTACACCACCATTAATTTCTCTTAACTCTATTGGTAACAAATCAACTAGATACTTTGATTCTGTTAAGCCTTTTAATTCTATTTTTTTCATATTATTTAATTTTATTTATTAATGATTATGGTCTGTGTACATAGTGTATAAATATCCAGCCATAGTACCTAATATTGCTGCGTCTACAGCCATTGCTCCTAAAACTAATAAAGGTATTATCCCACCATCAACAGTAGTTAATTCTTTTGCATTCATTTCTTGAACGCCTAAATTTTCTAAATTCATACTTTTAAATTTTAAAGTTAAACATTATTGTTATTCAAAATTTATTTTCGCGAAAAACTTTGAACTTATGAAGTTCTTAGAAAACTACTATGTTTACTATAACTTTTGAAAAATAATTATTACTTTTAAGTTTTAATTTATAATTTTTAGTTATGGAAATGATTATAGAAAACATAAAACGCATACGCAAACAAAAAGGCTACAGTCACGAATATATAGCACATGAATTAGACATTAGTCAAGTAGCTTATAGTAAATTAGAAAAAAACGACACTAAGCTTACTGTGGAGCGCTTGTATAAATTAGCAGAGATTTTGGAAACTCCTGTTACTGAATTATTAGATGTAAAAGCGAACAATATTTTTCATCAAAACAATAATGATAAAGGCACTTTTATAGGTAATCAAGAAGTAGAAAACCTATACCAAGAAAACAAAGAACAAAATCAAAAAATTATAGAACTCTACGAAGCACGCTTGCAAGATAAAGATAGACTTATTGCGCGTTTGGAAGCATTGGTAAAGTAGTAGTAAATTTAATATATTTTGTATCTTTAAACTTATAATCTCATTAACAATGACAACACTAGCAAAAAAGAAAGAACTTATAGAATGGTATCGTCTTTAAAAAATAAAACAATCATAGAGCAACTTTTTGCATACAAAAAGCAAAAAAGTAAAAATTTTGACCATGCTATTAAAGATAGTATTACTGCTAAGCAATTAAAAGAGGAAACGACTACTTACATTAAGTCCTTAAATTGGAAAAAATAGAGGTCTACTATAAAAAAGAGATTGTTACTTATTTAAATGTTTTAGTATTTCAACTTTATGAAGCCAACTATTTCGGGTTTATGAAATCTGCAATAGATTACAAAGACAATCTTGTTGACTTTATAGAATATAATATTTCGATTTTTCCATATAAAATGACTTGTTCATTACGGTAGTTATTATATGTTTTACAAAAGCAGTAATAGGACGACATGGTATGTTTTTTTTGAAAAAGAGAATAACAGGTATTTGGTGACTTATATTTCTAATAACCATCAACCCATCTCTCAATATTTGTAAATTATTTTCAAAAAACCATAGACTTATACGAAGCCCGTTTGCAAGATAAGGACAGGTTTATAGAACGATTAGAAAAACTTATTAAATAGTGATTATTCTATAAGTATGATAGTTTAATCATTACAATTCTCACAATAATTAGCTCTTAGGTAATCATCTTTTAGAAGCTGAAATGTCACTCCATCTTTCTCAGGAGAATCAAATAATTGACAATATCGTTTTTTATTAATATTGACCGCATTAAGCATGATAGCGCGATACGCCTCTGTTTTGGTAAGATCCTTATTTATTAGTGTTAGATTTAGATAGTAAAATAACAAATCTTCGTCTACTTCAATTTGTCTAGCCTTATCGGATAACAATTCTGCAGCAGCTTCAACATTTGCATAATACGATAAAAACTGCGCCAAACTGAAATAATCAAAATCTGTAAGTGGTACTTTCTCATATATTGATTTAATATGAATAACTGATTTATCCTTATTAACATAATCTCTTGTGTAATTGTCCAGTTTCTTCTTGCAAGTTCAGTTAGTAATTTATGTCGCCAATCAAAAGAAGTTTGAATTGAAACCCCTGTTTCCTTAGCACTCTTGCGAATACTATAGCCAGATAATAAACAGTATAAATAACCCTTTAACTTATCTTTTTTCTTGATAGCAAAGCTAAACTTACCTGTAGTTTGGCTAAAATTCTTCTTGCAACCATTACAAACATAGCGCTGAACTCATTTAAGCTTACCATTAGCTCGAATATGAACACAGGTACAATAATTTAACTGCTTTTGTTGCTTTACAATCACATATTTCGATTTCTTGTAAAGACATTGAAAGCAATGAAAAAACTAATTGATTATCCTTTTTTAATCATAAATTGAAAAATATAATGATTTCTCTGTCATTTCGAGCGTGGTCACAGAGCGTGGTCACAGAGCGTAGTCGAAGTGTAGTCGATAAATCTAAAGTATTGTTTTACAAGGCATTTCGACCACCCTCAATGTGACAGAATGTGTTTGAAATCTAAATTATTACTGATTACGGACATACAATTTAGTTTTAAATCAATTAATCCTTTCATCTTGCGATAAAAGGATTTTTTATAACAAAAAAAGCCCTTTTGAAGTATTCAAAAGGGCTTTTTACTAATAGATATTATTTGATTTTGTTACCATTTTTATCAAAAAAATGATATTCAAGATAAGTGTAAGCATCTCTAGGTAAAACTTTTACCCATTTTTTGTGTTCAAAAAACCACTTTGAACGTACCGATGGAAACCCTTTGGTTAAAAAGGCCGCTATAAAAGGGTGTGCGTGCAATGCCACCTGCTTATAGTCTTTTTTGTAAATCCGCTTCAGGTCTTGGTTAATACGCTCAACCACTTTAATTGGTGCTTCAATTTCTGCACCGCCGATAGCATCAGGATTTGCTTCTTTTGTTTTAATATTACGCTCTGGCCTAACGCGTTGTCGGGTTATTTGCACTAATCCAAACTTACTCGGCGGTAATATTTTGTGTTTTGCTTTATCATCTTTCATTTCATCACGAAGATGATTGTAGAGCTTTTTTCGGTTTTCTGCTCTGCTCATGTCTATAAAATCGACAACGATAATGCCGCCCATGTCACGTAAACGCAATTGACGAGCAATCTCGGTAGCAGATATTAAATTTACCTCTAAAGCGGTATCCTCTTGGTTTTTTTCTTTGTTAGAACGATTACCACTATTAACATCTACGACATGTAGTGCTTCGGTATGTTCTATAACCAAGTAGGCACCCTTTGCCATACTTACTGTACGACCAAAAGATGTTTTTATTTGACGCTCTATACCAAATTTTTCAAAAATTGGCATTCCATTTTTGTAGTGTTTTACTATGGATTCCTTTTTTGGTGCAATTTGTTGCACATAATCTTTTACTTGACTGTACAATACTTCGTCATCTACATGTATTCCGGAGAACGAATCGTTAAAGATATCTCTCAAAATTGAGGATGCTTTATTCATTTCTCCTAACACTTTTGTGGGATGATGAGCTTTGTACAATTTTTTACACATTGCTGTCCATCTATTCAGCAAATTTTGTAAATCACTATCAATTTCTGCTACTTTTTTGCCTTCGGCTACGGTGCGTATAATAACACCAAAACCTTTAGGAGTAATACTTTTTACCAAACGCTTAAGTCGGTCTTTTTCTTCTTGTGATTCTATTTTTTGAGAAACAGAAATTCGGTTAGAAAAAGGCACTAAAACAATGTAACGCCCTGCAATAGACAATTCTGAACTAATGCGAGGTCCTTTGGTAGAAATTGGTTCTTTTACAACTTGAACCAGTAGTGATTGGTTAGACTTTATAGCATCAGCAATTTTACCATGCTTGTCTAAATCCTTTTCAAAAGGAAAGTTTTTTAAAGAGTAATCTCTTAATTTCCCTGTGCTTACACGTTTAATGAATTTTAAAAGAGATGGCAATTGGGGTCCTAAATCATGGTAATGCAAGAATGCATCTTTCTCATAACCTACGTTTACAAATGCGGCGTTTAAGCCTGGAATAACTTTACGTATTTTGGCAATAAAAATGTCACCAACTGAAAAGTTATTATCCTCATCATCTTTGTGCAATTCAATAAGTTTTCCATCTTTTAATAAGGCAAAATCAACAATATCTGAACTCGATCTTACGATTAATTCTTTGTTCATAATGTTAATTTATATCCATCTCTTAATTGAGACAGATGGATTTTACTTAATTATTTGACACAGGATGTAATATCCAGCAAGTTTAAGTTATACTCTATTAAATACAATCTTAAACTCTATATCAAAGAACGTTTCTTTAAAACCGAAAAAAGTAGCTTTATCAACTACTTTTATCGATTAATTTTTTTTCTTGTGACGATTAGCGCGTCTACGTTTCTTACGCTTATGCGTCGCTACCTTGTGTCTTTTTCGTTTTTTACCACTTGGCATAAATGAATCTTTTTTAAATTAATATTTACTATGTTTTTAGTTCACTTCTACCTTAGCTTTTACACCTTCTAAAAAGATTTTAGCTGGTTTAAATGCTGGTATGTTGTGAGCTGGTATTTTAATTGTTGTATTCTTAGAAATGTTACGGCCTGTTTTTTCCGCTCTTGTTTTAATTATAAAACTTCCAAAACCTCTTAAATAAACGTTGTCCCCACCTTCTAAAGATGTTTTTACCTCGTCCATAAAAGATTCTACTGTAGCTTGTACATCACCTTTTTCGATTCCTAATTTATCAGAAATTTTAGCTACTAAATCTGCTTTTGTCATTTTTTTAATTTGTTTGCGTTACTACTATTTTTAGGGATAGCAAATATATGTAATTTAATTTCAATATTTCAAGCGTAATTCATTAAAATTTAAGCGTATATAGTTTTATGTTTGTAATGTCTTACACATAGTACAAATGAACTTTACAAATAACATAATTAATTGGTATTCAGACAACAAAAGAGATTTGCCTTGGAGGCACACTACAAACCCTTACTTCATCTGGCTATCAGAAATTATTTTACAACAGACACAAGTGAAGCAAGGCTTACCTTATTATCTATCATTTGTCAAAACATTTCCTACAGTTTTTGACCTTGCAAAAAGCGATGAACAAGACGTTTTGAAGCTTTGGCAAGGTTTAGGATATTATTCTAGAGCTCGCAATCTTCATTATACTGCCAAATATATTGCTAACGATTTGGACGGAAAATTTCCAAATACTTACACTGAGCTTATTAAACTCAAAGGTATTGGCGATTATACGGCAAGCGCTATTGCATCCATTGCTTTTGGAGAAACCACTGCCGTTGTAGACGGTAACGTCTATAGAGTTTTGTCTCGTTTTTTTGGTATTGACACACCTATAAATTCAACCAAAGGTATAAAAGAGTTTAAGGTTTTAGCTTCAGAATTAATAGACAAAAAGAGACCGGCAGTGTTTAACCAGGCTATAATGGAGTTTGGCGCACAACAATGCAAACCTAAAAATCCTTATTGTATACTTTGTCTACTTCAATCGGCTTGTGTGGCGTTTCAAAAAAATAAAATTTCTGAGTTACCCATTAAGTTGAAAAAGACTAAAGTTAGAAATAGATATTTTAACTATTTGGTGTTTATAGATTCTAAAAAGAATACTCTACTCCAAAAACGAACCCAAAAGGGTATTTGGCAAAACCTGTATCAGTTTCCATTAATAGAATCTGAAAATAGCTTAAGTATTAAAGAATTTGAAAAGCTTTCAAATGAAACTGAATTATTAAAAGGACGCACTTTTGATTACAGCTTATATAATGAAGCTGATGTGATTCATAAATTATCTCACCAACACCTACACACAAAATTTTGGATAATTAACTCATATGAAGATTTAAAGGCTGGTATTTCAAATTCCAAACTTCAAGACTATCCTGTACCTGCATTGATTCATGATTTTATATCAAAATTTAAATTCTGAAATTCATCTAAACATAATTTTTATTATTTTTAAAGAACAGAATTAAATAGTTTAATTTTGACCCTTAATTAATTCCGAAAATTATGTCTGGAACACTAAATAAAGTAATGCTAATTGGCCATTTGGGAGACGAAGTAAAGATGCACTACTTTGATGATAAAAATTGTGTTGGACGCTTCCCACTTGCCACAAATGAGACCTATACAAACAAACAAACTAATGAGCGTGTTTCTAACACCGAGTGGCACAATATAGTTGTACGTAATAAAGCGGCTGAAATTTGCGAAAAATATCTCAGTAAAGGTGATAAAGTCTACATCGAAGGACGAATAAAAACTCGTAAATGGACAGACGACAAAGGTATGGAACGCTACTCTACGGAAATACAATGTACAGACTTTACCTTTTTAAGTAATAAAAACGAACAGCAAGGAACTAATCCCGCGCCTCAAAACACAGCACAAACACCTGCTACTGCTAAACCAGCAAGTGATGCTTCTATTACTGACGATAATGATGATTTACCATTTTAGCTTTTAAAAATAAAACCATTTTATTTTGGATCCTGAACCCAGTAGTTTATTAATTATTATAATTTCTGAAAACAGCTCTTTTTTAATAAGTGTTTTAATACTAGTTGTATTATTATTTTGTTCGGCATTAATATCTGGTGCCGAGGTTGCGTTATTCTCACTCACAAAATCTGATATAAATACGGTTAGCGAAGAACATGCTAAGAGTGTAGGGATTATCACCTCTCTTTTAGAAAGACCAAAAAAGCTACTTGCCACAATTCTGGTAGCTAATAACTTTATAAATATTGCTATTGTGATTTTGTTTGCTTATTTGGGTGAATTTCTTTTTTCTATGATTGACAATTACTTGATTAGATTTTTACTCGAAGTTGCTACAGCAACGTTTTTAATACTCTTATTTGGAGAAATAATACCTAAAATTTATGCCAGTCGAAATAGCGTTAAATTCTCTATGGCTATGGCAAAACCTCTCAAAGTTTTAGGCGTTATATTTTCTCCTGTAAGTATGCCATTGCGTTTTATCACCATTCAAATACAAAATAAATTAGGTAAACAAAAATCAAATATTAGTGTAGACCAACTATCGCAGGCCTTAGAGTTAACAGATGATAATGACACCACTAAGGAAGAACAACAAATCTTACAAAGCATAGTCTCCTTTGGCAATACAGACACTAAACAAGTCATGCGCCCACGTATGGATATTTTTGCTGTAAATATCGACGAAGATTTTAACACCATAATTCCGGAAATCATAGACAATGGTTACTCTCGTATACCTGTTTATGATGAAAGCGTAGATAAAATAAAAGGTATCCTATATGTAAAAGATTTATTACCTCATATCAATAAAAAATCTTTTAACTGGACTACTATTTTACGAGAACCTTTCTTTGTTCCTGAGAATAAAAAGCTAGATGACCTAATGGAGGAGTTTCAGGCTAAAAAAGTGCATTTGGCCGTGGTTGTAGACGAATATGGTGGAACTTCTGGCATTATTTCCTTAGAAGATATTATTGAAGAAATCGTTGGTGATATTAGTGATGAATATGATGTAGAAGACCTTAACCATATCAAAATAGATGATACTAATTATCGTTTTGATGGTAAGACACCATTAAAAGATGTCTATAAGATTATTGAACTAGAAGACACTTCAATCTTTGAAGAAAAAAAAGGTGAAGCTGAAACCATTGCAGGCTTTGTTTTAGAAGTTTCAGGAGGCTTTCCAAGAATTGGCAGTAAAATATATTTTGAAAATTACGTTTTTACTACAGAAGCTATTGAGAGAAAAAGGATTAAACAAATTAAATTAACGATTTTAGAAGCTTAGTAACCTAATTATGAAAAAAATACTCATACCCATACTATCGTTAACATTTTTTGGTTGCGGAGAAGATACACTACCAAAACCAAAAGCATTTCTTAGACTCGAATATCCAAAACCTCAATACAAGCGCGCCAATATCCCTGTGCCTTTTTCCTTTGAAAAAAATGAATTAGCAAAGCCTATTTCTAAAATAAAAACCACTGAAAACGGAAATTCTTACAGCGTAGACATCGAATATCCAAAACTTAAAGGAACGGTTTATTTAACTTATAAGAAAGTAACTAAAGACAACCTGAAAGAATTACTTAGAGATGCTCAAAATTTAACTCAGAAGCATACACAAAAGGCAGATGAAATAGTCAGTGACCTCTTTTCAAACCCAGAAAAGCGCGTTTATGGAATGTTTTATGAGGTAGGTGGCAATGCTGCTTCACAATCACAGTTTTATGCTACTGACAGTACCAATCATTTTTTAAGTGGCTCTTTGTACTTCTATGCAAAACCTAACTACGATTCTATTTATCCTGCAGCAATTTATCTAAGGAATGATATTAAACGGGTAATGGAAAGTTTGGAATGGAAAAACTTAAAGTAGACTCATAATCTTGACAGTACAAAAACAAAAAGCGCAACTTATAAAGTTGCGCTTTTCTTATACTTTTAAACAAGCTTATTAGATTTAGATCTTAGAAAGAATATCTTAAACCTACTTGCATTTGCCATCTTGAAGATAAAAGACCTATATCATCTATTACTTCTCTAGAAGCGTTATCTCTAAACCTAAATACAGGATTTGTCTCACCGTTACTAGTTGATACATTTTCTAAGAAAGAAAAGTTATTGAAGTTTACAAAACGCTTACCCCAATCTTTATTAACTAAATTAGTGAAATTAAATATGTCTAATGATAATTGTAACGTATGTTTTTTATCATTTATATCAAAACTAAAATCTTGTAAAAACTTTAAGTCAACAACATTGCTCCATGGGTTTCTGTCTCCATTACGCTCTGCATAATTTCCTCTTCTACTTCTTAAATAATCATCACCTTCAATGTATGCATTAAGAGCAGCCCACTCGTCTGCAGTACCATTAGCATTTTGATCTTGTAAGTTGATTTCCGACTGATTTGCAGGTACGTAAATTAATGCATTATCTCTCGAATCGTCATTTAAAAGTCTTCTTCCCGAATAAACATGTGAAAATGGCTGGCCATTAAGCCCCTCGTAGACTAAGCCAATATAAGTTTTTACATTATCATTCCACTTAAACTCCTTACCTACTGTAGCTAATATTCTATGTCCTTGCGCAAAATCAGATCTAGATAAATCTGGTGAATTTTTACCATTAACAGTCTGAATATTTCTCCATTGTGAACTATTTTGAGATGATGTACCATCAAATATTGATTCTGCCTCTCCATAAGAATACGTTAAGCTTCCATTAAATCCATTTTCCGTTGGCTTTGTTAGGGTAAATGAAGCATTCCATGAGTGACCTTCACCAGTATTAGAAGCTAATATCACTCTACCATAATCGCCAGTGACTCTTGATCCATACTTAGGTCTTGTATCTCCTGGCCCTTCCAAATTATCTGTAGGAGCTGCAGTATTTAAATTTTCATAAAATATAGCATTTATATTCTCATTCCAGATAAAATCTCCTGATGCAATAAGACCCCAAAATGGTAACTTTTGGTCAACTGCTATGTTCATTTTAAAAATTTGAGGTAACATAAAATCTTCAGCAAATAAATCCACGTTTCCACCGAAATCATTTGAACCAGCAACTAAATGTTGAAACTGTGTATTAACGTCTGGATTAAAAGTTATAGGGCCAGTCACATCTCCTTCATCAGTAAAACCTCCTGTGGCTCCACCATTATTATTGTATGTTCCGCCAGGCCAAACCAAAGGTAATCTAGAGGTAAAAATACCTAAACCTCCACGAATCTGTGTTTTACCTTCGCCTTTAACATCCCAGTTAAATCCTATTCTTGGTGAAATGTGTACAGTTGTATTTACCTTTTTACCAACACGTGCGCCTTGTAAATCTTTACCTGCTGCTTCAAATGCGGCAACGGCATTGGTATTAAAATCATCGTTAACTGCTCCATTTTCCCAAATAGGAACATCAAAACGTAAACCTGCAGAAACTTTAAAATTATCAGAAAACTGAACTTCATCTTGAACATAGAATCCTAATTGTGCAAATTTAAAATCTGCCGATCCAGAAGACTCATCTCCAACGGCTCTATTACTATCAGCAACGGAATAGCCAGTTTCATATACAAATGGCTCAGCACCGTTAATAAAATCATCAACAGTATCATATATATAATACCCATAATTACTAGGGAAAAATAAGTTTTTTGCTGTTGTAAACTCATTATGAGTTCCTATAGTAACTGTGTGTCTTCCACTGTATATTTCAAAATTGTTTGTAATTGTAAGCACATCTGTATTTAACAAATTAGCGGTAGAAAAACGCTCAGCTCCAAAGCTGATTCCTTGACCAGAGAATGGATTTAATCCATCAGATATTTGTACCGATGGGAAAGGACTTCCCGCAGGATCTCTATCATCTCTTACTCCTGTGTAACCAACAATAAAGCTATTTGCAAATCTATTACCAATAATAGAATTCAACTCTAAAGTTGCAGAATTTGTAACACTGTTAAATAATTCAGAACCATTTATAAATCCAATACTATTTGCATTAGAACTTCTAGCCTCTAAATTTTCGGCATCGGTATATCTCCAAGATAATGTTAACTTATTATTATCATTAATATTCCAATCAAATTTGGTTGTAATTCTATTACTAACTAATGTTTGAGCACTCCCATCAAAACCACCGAGACTATACCCATAAGTATTTTGAACAAAATCAGATAGTTGATTTAACATTGCTACGTCACTATCTCCGGTATAAATCCCAACATCAAAAGGCTGTGGAGTTTCTCTGTCTTCTCTTTCATAGTTTAAAAACATAAAAAGCTTATCCTTCACTATTGGACCACCAACTCTGAAACCGTAGTTGTAAGCATTAAAATCACCTAATTTTTCTCTACTATTTCCTGTACTTACAAGATCTGGTGGTGTTTTAGCAGCCAAGTCCTGGTTTCTTAAAAAGCCATAGAGCGAACCTGTCCACTCGTTGGTACCAGAACGCGTAACAGCACTAATAGCGCCACCAGCAAATCCTGATATTTTAACATCAAAAGGAGCTATAGCTACTTGAAAAGACTCAATAGCATCTATTGAAAAAGGATTCACTCCTGTTTGACCACCGTTAGTGCCACTACCTGCTAAACCAAAAACATCATTATTAACTGCACCATCAACATATATAGCATTATATCTATTGTTTTGACCAGCTAACGATATTGAAAACCCATCAGTACCTTCAGAAATTTGTGCTTGTGGTGTTACTCTAACAAAATCTGCAATGGAGCGTGATACTGTTGGTAAGGTCGTTATTTGTCTGTTAGAAATATTAGTTGAAGCACCCGTTTTGTTAGAATCGAAGATTCCTGTTCTATTTGCTGTAATTACTACCTCATCTAGTACACTTGCGTCTTCCTTTAGTTGAACACTAATTCTTTCAGTATTTCCCAACTGTAAGAATACATTTTCTCTTTTAAATTCTTTAAAGCCTACATAAGATATGGTCACCGTGTAAGGCCCGCTAGCTCTCATGTTTGACATACGGTAATACCCATCAAAATCTGTAGCTGCACCATATTTACTACCAGTTGGCAAGTGGATAGCTACAACAGTTGCACCTGGTAAAGGTTCACCTGCTTCGTCAGTTACTTGACCTCCCATTGAAGATGTAGTAACACCTTGTGCAAAAGACATTGTCGCAAATAACATCGCGACAGTCATTACTAGGAATTGTGTAATTTTCTTCATTTTGTTTTAAGTTGAATTTGTTATTTAACGGTGCAAAAGTACAACATACTTAAGCTAAAACATTAACTAAATGTTAAGAAATATTAACATTCTTAAATTGTTAGAATCTCATAGTTTTTTAACACTTAAATAAAAAAATTAATTGATTTTTTGTAATAAAATTTACTTTTTACTATAAAAACGAAGCATATTCTGTGTAGAGCCATCATGCTCTCTAGAAATGTTTGACGATCCAAGCTCTCCCAAAATAGTCTTTGCCAGCTTTTTACCGAGCTCTACACCAAATTGGTCATAACTAAAAATATTCCATATAATACCTTGAACAAAGATTTTGTGCTCATACATGGCTATTAATTTTCCTAAACTTTCTGGTGTTAATTTTTGAATTAAAATAGATGTCGTAGGCTTGTTACCTTCAAAAATTTTGAATGGCATTAACATGTCCGTTTCTTTATCTGTTACTCCATTTGCAGACAATTCAATCATTACTTCTTTCTTTGTCTTACCATTCATTAAAGCTTCTGTCTGTGCAAAATAATTAGACATCAGCTTATCATGATGGTCTTTATTTCCATGAAGTGATTTTACATAACCTATAAAATCAGTCGGAATTAATTTTGTACCCTGGTGAATTAATTGAAAAAATGCATGTTGTGAGTTTGTTCCTGGCTCACCCCAAATCAAAGTTCCTGTTTGGTAGTTTACAGGATTTCCATCTCTATCAACACTTTTTCCATTACTCTCCATAATACCTTGTTGTAAATAGGTAGCAAACTGATTGAGATATTGCGTGTATGGAATTATGGCTTCACTTTCTGCTTCGAAAAAATTATTATACCAAATGGTTAAAAGTGCAGCTACCACAGGAATATTTTGTTCAAAATCAGAAGTCTTAAAATGCTCATCCATTTTGTGAGCACCTTCTAACAAACTCTCAAAATTATCGTAATCTAATGCCAAACTTATCGATAAACCAACAGCACTCCATAATGAAAAACGACCACCAACCCAATCTTTCATTGGGAAGATATTTTTCTCTGAAATACCAAAATTTTTAACGCTTTCAATATTTGTAGACACTGCTACAAAATGATTAGCAACTGCTTCTTTTGGTTGTGATTGTAAAAACCAATCTCTTATTGAGTTGGCGTTAGACAAGGTTTCTTGTGTTGTAAATGTTTTTGAAACAATGACAAAAAGTGTCGTCTCAGGATTTAGATTTTTAACCACTTCTTGGTGATGATCACCATCAACATTACTTACAAAATACGTATTCAAATGATTTTTATAAAACTGAAGCGAATCTACCACCATTGCAGGTCCTAAATCCGAACCACCAATACCAATATTTACAATATCTGTAATTGCTTTACCCGTGTAACCTTTGTGGAATCCACTGGTTACAGCTTCGGTGAAATTTTTGATTTTTTCTTTTACCGCATATACCTCCGGAATCACATTTTCTCCATCTACAAAAACAGCAGCATCTTTTGGAGCTCTAAGGGCTGTATGTAAAACAGCTCTATTTTCGGTTTGATTAATAATATCACCTTCAAAATATTTTGAAATGGCATCTTTTAAATCGAGTTCATTGGCTAACTCAGTCAATAGACTCAATGTTTTTTTTGTGATTCTATTTTTTGAAAAATCGACATAAAAATCATCCCAAATAACCGTTAACTCTTTCGCACGCTTAGGGTTAGTTTTGAATAGATCTTTTAAATGCACATCTTTTAATTCTGAAAAGTGTGCTGTTAATTTTTCCCAAGCTTTAGTCGTCGTTGGGTTGGTTGCTTTTAATGCCATAATTATTGTATCTCTGAAAGGGTTTCTTCAGTTTTTGGTTCAAGTGAATCTTCAACCAAAATAATATTATCTAATTGTATCTTTATAGGGGCTATGTAGTCTAAAAACTTAGCTTTTAGGTTATCCGAAATCGGCTTAGCTTCAGGTAATTTTTCTCTAAATGGGTCAACTTGTTTTCCGTTTTTCCAAAAACGGTAGCACACATGGTTTCCTGCAGAGCTTCCAGTATTGCCAACATAACCAATAACATCGCCTTGTTTTACAAACTCTCCTACTTTTGCTTTACGACGAGACATGTGCAGATATTGAGTTTCGTAAGTAGCGTTGTGTCTAATTTTTACATATTTACCATTTCCACGAGTATATGAAGATTTGGTTACTGTACCATTTGCCGTAGCTAAAATTGGTGTGCCATTATGTGCTGCAAAGTCAGTACCGCGATGCGCCTTAACTCGATATCCATAATGAGCAATACGCCTTTTAAGGTTGTACTTTGATGAAATTCTCCCAAATCGTAGCGGCGATTTTAAAAAGGCGCGTCTTAGGTTTTTCGCTTCATCATTAAAATAATCAATAATACCTTTGAGGCTATCCGTTTCAAATTCAAAGGCGTAAAAAGGCTCTTTGTTATGTTCAAAATAAGCTGCCTTAACTCTATCTACACCAGCATAAATACTGTCATCTATATATTTGTCTGTATAAATAACCTT
>NZ_JABDQL010000112.1 GCF_013042245.1 Winogradskyella sp.
AAGTACAAAAGAGTATTGCATTAAAGCATGTGTATGAAAATTTTACCTAAAAGGGATTCTTAGCAGTTTAATCTAAAATGTTGAAAACATGAACTTTAAACATAATTTATTCGTATGAAAACAAAAAACCCAACTCTTATGAGTTGGGTTTTTCTGAGCGAAATGTTGTTATTAATTTGGCTAAAAGCCTTATTTAACTTTGTTTACTATTGCTTCAAAAGCCGCAGGATTATTCATAGCTAAATCTGCAAGAACCTTACGATTCAATTCAATATTATTAGCTTTTAATTTTCCCATGAATTTTGAATAGCTCATTCCATGTTGTCTTGCACCAGCATTAATACGCATAATCCATAACGCACGAAATGTTCTTTTTTTGTTTCTGCGGTCTCTGTACGAATATTGCATCGCTTTGTCTACCGCGTTTTTTGCTACTGTCCAGACGTTTTTACGTCTTCCCCAGTATCCTTTTGCTTGCTTAAGAACTTTTTTTCTTCTAGCTCTCTTCGCAACTGAATTTACTGATCTTGGCATTTCATTAATTGTTTTTTGTAGTAGGCGACCAATGTGGTACTTTCTAAATAGTTTTGCCTAACTCCAGGGTTTATAAATTATTTTAACCGATTAAAACATCATTACTTTAAACGTAACATTGTTTTAATGTTATCCTCATCTGATTTGTGTACCAAACCATCATGAGTTAACTTAAGCTTACGCTTTTTAGATTTTTTTGTCAATATATGACTCTTAAAAGCATGCTTTCTTTTAATCTTACCAGTGCCAGTTAGTTTGAAACGTTTCTTAGCACTCGATTTAGTTTTCATTTTAGGCATTTTCTCCTAGTTTTAATTTACGTTTCGCTTTATTTTTAATACACCATACTTTAACGACGGCGTGACTTATTTGTTTTTCTTTGGAGCAATAAACATAATCATACGTTTGCCTTCCAGTTTTGGCATTTGTTCTACTTTTCCAAATTCCTCTAAATCTTGAGCGAGTCTTAATAATAATATTTGACCTTGCTCTTTAAACACGATAGATCGTCCTTTAAAGAATACAAAAGCTTTTAGCTTTGCACCATCTTTTAAAAACTTCTCAGCATGTTTCTTTTTAAACTCATAATCATGATCATCAGTTTGTGGTCCAAACCTAATTTCTTTGACTACAACTTTGGTTGCTTTAGATTTTAACGCTTTTTCTCGTTTCTTTTGTTCGTAAAGAAACTTTTTATAGTCCATAACTTTACAGACAGGAGGCTTGGCGTTAGGTGAAATTTCTACTAAATCTAATCCTTGTTCATCTGCTATGGCAAAGGCCTTTTTTGTAGGATAGATACCTATTTCTACATTATCACCTACGAGTCTTACCTCTTCGGCTCTAATTTTTCCGTTAATTCTGTGTTTATCCTCTTGGACTACACGTCTGCTGTAATTTCTTCTTCTACGAATTGCTATGGCTAATAAATTTTAGTTAAACATTTATTTATTTGAAAGTCTTTAGACTTTCATTTACTTGTTTTTTTACTATTTCCGAAAAGGCTTGTACACTTATTGTGCCAAGGTCTTCACCTCCGTGAGCCCTTACGGTTATTGTATTGTCTTTCTCTTCTTGTTCGCCGACAATAATCATAAACGGAAACTTTTGCATTTCAGCTTCACGTATTTTCTTACCTACAGTTTCATTTCTATTGTCTGCGAGGGCGCGAATTTCGTAATTTTCTAGCAAATTTAAAACTTTTTCAGCGTATTTCTCATATTTCTCACTGATAGATAATACAATAGCTTGTTCAGGCATTAACCACAGAGGGAAGTTTCCACCTGTATGTTCTAGTAAAATGGCTACAAAACGCTCCATGCTTCCAAAAGGTGCACGATGTATCATTACAGGTCTGTGCAATTCATTATCGCTACCTTTGTAAGTTAAATCAAAACGCTCAGGAAGGTTGTAATCTACTTGAATAGTACCCAATTGCCATTGTCTACCCAAAGCATCCTTAACCATAAAATCTAATTTTGGTCCATAAAAAGCTGCTTCTCCTTCTTCAACAACATAGTTAAGTCCTTTATCTTTAGCAGCGTTGAGAATTGCATTTTCAGCTTTTTCCCAATTTTCAAGACTACCTATATATTTATCGGGATTTTTTGGGTCACGAATAGAAACTTGGGCAGTGAAATTTTCAAACCCGAGAGAACCAAAAACATAAAGAACTAAATCAATGACGTCTTTAAACTCTTTATCAAGTTGGTCAGGTGTACAGAAGATATGTGCATCATCTTGTGTGAAACCTCTAACACGCGTTAAGCCATGTAATTCGCCACTTTGCTCATACCTATAAACAGTCCCAAATTCCGCATAACGTTTGGGTAATTCTTTATATGAAAAAGGTCTAGCATTATATATCTCACAATGATGAGGGCAGTTCATGGGTTTTAATAAAAATTCTTCTCCTTCAGCAGGTGTATTTATGGGTTGAAAACTGTCTTCGCCATATTTTGCATAATGTCCTGAAGTTACATATAGCTCTTTCTGACCAATATGAGGTGTTACAACCATTTCATAGCCAGCTTTTTTCTGAGCAGCTTTAAGAAAGTTTTCAAGACGCTCTCTTAATGCGGCTCCTTTTGGTAACCATAGTGGAAGACCTTGGCCAACTTTTCTTGAAAATGTAAAAAGCTCAAGCTCTTTTCCTAATTTTCTGTGATCGCGTTTTTTTGCTTCTTCTAATAATTCTAAATATTCGGTGAGTAACTTTTGCTTCGGGAAACTGATTCCGTAAACACGAGTCAGCTGATTGTTTTTCTCATCTCCTCGCCAATAAGCACCAGCAACATTTATTATTTTTACAGCCTTAATAATTCCGGTGTTGGGTATGTGACCTCCTCTACATAAATCAGTAAAATTACTATGATCACAAAAGGTGATTTCGCCATCTGTTAAATTTTCAATTAACTCAACCTTATAAGGATTGTTTTCGTTATTGTATAATGACAAAGCATCGGCCTTTGAAACTTCACGCATTGTAAACTTATGTTTCCCGCGCGCTATTTCTAAAAATTTAGCTTCTAGTTTCTTAAAATCGTTTTCAGAAATCGTTTCTTCGTCTAAATCTATATCATAATAAAATCCATTCTCAATAGCAGGGCCAATCGTTAGCTTGGCGTTTGGATGAAAACTTAAAATTGCTTCTGCCAAAACATGAGCAGAGGAATGCCAGAATGCTTTTTTGCCGGCATCATCATTAAAAGTATGTAAAATTAAAGCACCATCTGAAGTTAATGGAGTGGTGGTTTCGATTGTTTGTCCATTAAAATTGGCAGAGATTACATTTCTTGCCAAACCCTGACTAATGCTTTTGGCAACATCTATAGGTGTTGTGTTTGCTTCAAACTCTTTAATACTTCCGTCTGGTAAAGTAATTTTAATCATTTTATCTAAAAAATTTAAGGCTGCAAAGATATTGGAAAACAATTTTTTATACAATATATATATGTTCTTATTAAAGAAATTAATTTAGATTAGACTTTATGTTGTTTTACGGATCTCACCTTGATGAGCTACACTAGTATAAAAACAAAGATTAACTCTTCATTTGATGTTTAAGAAGTCTATATTTTTGAAGTTCAGTTTACGAATATTTAGTTTTTTCTAAAAATAATTCTAGCTAAAATATTGTATTCTAGCGGTTTACTATCCTGAAAGAAACAATTAAAAAATAAACTTAAAAAAAGAGTTGTAGTAGAGCAAAAGGGTTTTATATTTGCACGCTCAAAACGGTTAAAATAAGTTTTGATTAAGTTCAAAAAAGGGTATTGAAAGAAGAGATTAAATAAAATTTAAAAATAATTTTATTTTATTTTGGCAGAATAAAAAAGTGTTTTTATATTTGCACCCGCTTAAGAGATAAACGCCTTAAGAGAATTTAAAAAATACGTTCATTAACATATTGAATTGACAGCGTAAGAAATAATTGGAAACGATTATTTTGAACAAGAGAATAAATCATATTGAGACTAAGAAAATTCTGAATTAGTTGTTAAAAATAATAGTGGAAACACTTAAAAATTTAACGATGAAGAGTTTGATCCTGGCTCAGGATGAACGCTAGCGGCAGGCCTAACACATGCAAGTCGAACGGTAACAGGGAAGAGCTTGCTTTTTTGCTGACGAGTGGCGCACGGGTGCGTAACGCGTATACAATCTACCTTTTACAGGGGGATAGCCTTTAGAAATGAAGAATAATACCCCATAGTATATAAATTTCGCATGTTATTTATATTAAAGATTTATCGGTAAAAGATGAGTATGCGTCCTATTAGCTAGATGGTGTGGTAACGGCACACCATGGCAACGATAGGTAGGGGCCCTGAGAGGGGGATCCCCCACACTGGTACTGAGACACGGACCAGACTCCTACGGGAGGCAGCAGTGAGGAATATTGGACAATGGAGGCAACTCTGATCCAGCCATGCCGCGTGCAGGAAGAC
>NZ_JABDQL010000119.1 GCF_013042245.1 Winogradskyella sp.
CTGAAAAATTGATAGCAAATTATGTTAAGGAACAAGGTGTTGAAAAGGATTATAAAAGTTTGAAAAAGAATAATCAATTGAAATTATTTTAATGCCTCGTGGGCTTGCCCCGAGGATTATTTACTCAATTCGCAGTTACTATGGATTTGAAAACACCGCTAATAACCTCTACTGATTATCCAACGTTTAAACAATTTTATGCTAAGATTATCGAAAAACAAGCAGAGCAAATAGTACTTTCTAAAATATAAATCATGAATATACAAAACGCCCAAAAAGCTGTAGACCATTGGATAAAAGAACACGGAGTCCGATATTTCAATGAGCTAACAAACATGGCTCAGCTAACTGAAGAAGTTGGTGAAGTTGCTCGTATTATTGCACGGCGATATGGAGAGCAAAGCGAAAAAGAGAGTGATAAAGACAAAGACCTTGGAGAGGAATTGGCCGATGTGGTTTTTGTG
Source organism: Winogradskyella sp. (assembly GCF_013042245.1). GTDB lineage: Bacteria > Bacteroidota > Bacteroidia > Flavobacteriales > Flavobacteriaceae > Winogradskyella. Next base: position 465 of record NZ_JABDQL010000119.1, read on the forward strand.
GTCTTGTGTTTAGCAAATCAAACGGGTATTAACCTACAGTCTGCTTTTGATAAAAAGCTAGATAAAAAAACAACCCGAGATCACGATAGGCATCATAACAATGAAAAGCTAAAATAAGTTGAGATGAAGATTGTATTTATTTGCTTTCAACAATGAAAATAAATAATTGTAAATAGTTATAAAATCTCGATTATCGAGTAAATTTGTTCCTGCTTCGGCGGTAATTTATTTTTATGACAATACATCTGCAAAACTCTAGTATAAAACCAATATCGCAAATAGCCATTACAGGCTCTAAAAGCGAGGCGAATCGATTATTGGTTCTTCAGGCATTATACCCAAGTATCAAAATTGAAAATCTATCAAATTCTGACGATTCGCAATTAATGCAAAAAGCCCTAGCTTCAAATGAAGAAGTTATAGATATTCATCACGCTGGTACGGCAATGCGTTTTTTAACGGCATATTTTTCTATTCAAGAAGGTAAAGAAACTATTTTAACGGGTTCAAAGCGTATGAAAGAACGCCCAATTGCTATCTTGGTTGAAGCACTAAATAGTTTGGGAGCAGATATTTCGTATCTAGAAAATGAAGGCTTTCCGCCGTTAAAAATTAGAGGTAAGAAGTTGACTAAACATAAAGTGATGCTTAAAGCTAATGTAAGTAGTCAATATACTTCGGCATTGTTATTAATTGCCTCAAGCCTTGAAAATGGACTCGAGCTAACTTTAGATGGGAAGATTACATCCGTTCCATACATAAAAATGACACTGAGTTTATTAGACCAAATTGGTGTAAAAAATTCATTTGAAGGAAATGTTATTACCATAAACTCAAAACAAGATAAACTAAAATCGCAAACTTTAATTGTAGAATCAGATTGGTCTTCAGCATCCTATTTTTATAGTATTATAGCATTGAGTAAGGTTGGTGCCAAAATAGAATTGTCGTCTTATAAAAAAGACTCGCTGCAAGGAGATTCTGTTTTAAGCAATATTTACAAACAATTTGGAGTAGAAACACGCTATTCAGAAAATAAAATCACACTTCATAAAGTTTCTGAAATAGATACAGATATTTCTATAGATCTTGATTTGAGTAATGCTCCAGATATCGCTCAAACAATTGTAGTCACTGCTTTTGGCTTAGGTTTAGATTGTAGTTTAATAGGATTACATACTTTAAAGATTAAAGAAACAGATAGGCTTGAGGCACTAAAAGCAGAATTATCAAAGCTTGGCGCTAAGGTTAAAGTCACTGATAATTTTCTAAACTTAAGAGCATCAGATAAAATTAATAGCGGTGTTATTATTGAAACCTATAATGACCACCGTATGGCTATGGCTTTTGCACCATTAGCTTTAAAAACCTCAATTTTCATAAAAGAAGCACAGGTAGTGTCAAAATCGTATCCAGATTTTTGGAAGGATTTAAAGCAAATTGGTTTTCAGATTAATTAATCTCAAATAATTGTGCGTTTTACTTGACAACCCCTATTACGAGATTGTATATTTGCAATCTAAAAAATAAAACATACATGAAATTATCACACTTTAGTTTTGACCTTCCAGAAGAATTATTAGCAGAACATCCAGCAGAACATAGGGATGAATCTCGTTTAATGGTATTGGATAGAGCAAATCAGACTATCGAACATAAAATGTTTAAAGACGTTATCGATTATTTTGATGAAGGAGACGTGATGATTTTAAACAATACCAAAGTTTTTCCAGCAAGACTTTTTGGTAATAAAGAAAAGACAGGAGCACGTATTGAGGTTTTCTTATTAAGAGAATTAAACCAAGACCAGCGTTTGTGGGATGTGCTTGTAGACCCCGCGCGTAAAATTAGAATTGGGAATAAGTTATATTTTGGAGAAGATGAAACTTTAGTTGCTGAGGTTATTGATAACACAACATCTAGAGGACGTACGTTACGTTTTCTTTATGACGGCTCGTACACAGATTTTAGAGAAAAACTAACTGAGCTAGGCGAAACACCACTACCAAAATATATAAAAAGGGATATTGAACCAGAAGATGAGGAGCGTTACCAAACGATTTATGCAGCTAAAGAAGGTGCTGTGGCTGCACCAACGGCAGGTCTTCACTTTTCAAAGCATTTGCTAAAACGTTTAGAAATAAAAGGTGTAAAACGTGCTGAAGTAACACTGCATGTTGGTTTAGGAACATTTAATCCAGTTGAGGTAGAAGATTTATCTAAGCACAAAATGGATAGTGAAGAAATTGAAATCCGTCAAGAGGCTGCAGATATCATTAATGAAGGTAAGGCCAAGAAAAAACGTGTTTGCGCTGTAGGTACAACATCGATGCGTACTATTGAGAGTTCGGTGTCTTCAAGTGGAACGTTAAATCCGTATGAAGGTTGGACCAATAAATTTATTTTCCCACCATACGATTTTAGCATAGCAAATTGTATGATTACAAATTTTCATACACCAAAATCAACTTTACTCATGATGATTTCGGCATTTGCAGGTCATGATTTTATGAAAGAAGCTTACGCGGAAGCAGTAAAAGAAAAATACAGATTTTACTCTTATGGCGATGCCATGTTAATCATTTAAGAATAACACAAAAGATTTATAAAGCCTTTCTGAACTCAATTTTGGAAAGGCTTTTTTTAATGATATAAGCGAATCGTTATTTAGTAACCATCAATAGTAAATCTTTAATTACTTTTACACTCAAATGAATACCAAAAAGAAAGACATACGCGCATTAGCCAAAGACCAACTTCGGGAGTTTTTTGTAAAAAACGGAGACAAAGCTTTCCGAGGTAATCAGGTATACGAATGGTTGTGGCAAAAGTCAGCACATAGTTTCGAGGATATGACTAATATTTCCTTGAAGACACGTCAGATGCTTGAAGATAATTTTGTTATTAATCATATTCGTGTAGATCAAATGCAGCGCAGTGAAGATGGCACTATTAAAAATGCCGTCAGACTTCATGACGATTTAATAGTAGAATCTGTCCTCATACCTACAGCGTCTCGCACGACTGCCTGTGTGTCATCTCAAGTTGGTTGCAGTTTAGACTGTAAGTTTTGTGCTACGGCGCGTTTAAAACGGATGCGCAACCTCAATCCTGATGAGATTTATGATCAAGTTGTAGCTATAGATAACGAAAGTCGTTTATACCATAACCGTCCGTTAAGCAATATAGTTTTTATGGGAATGGGCGAGCCATTAATGAACTACAAAAATGTACTTAAAGCCATAGAAAAGATAACCTCTGATGAAGGTTTAGGAATGTCTCCAAAGCGTATTGTGGTATCTACATCAGGCGTGCCAAAGATGATTAAGAAGATGGCGGACGATGAGGTAAAGTTTAAATTAGCGGTATCCTTACACTCAGCAATTGATGAAGTAAGAACGTCGATTATGCCTTTTAATGCTACGTTTCCGCTTAAGGATTTAAGAGAGGCTTTAGAGTATTGGTATGCTAAAACTAAAAATAGAATCACTTACGAATATGTCGTTTGGGATGGCATTAATGACCAACAAAAAGATGTAGATGCTTTGGTGGCATTCTGTAAATTTGCGCCAAGTAAAGTTAACCTTATAGAGTACAATCCTATTGATGACGGTATGTTTCAGCAAGCCAATTCAAAAGCTATAGATATGTATGTTAAAGTTTTAGAAGCAAATAATATTACAGTAACCGTTCGTCGCAGTCGTGGGAAAGATATTGACGCTGCATGTGGGCAATTGGCTAATAAGAGTTAAGTTAAATAATACGCTGTCATTTCGAGCCGAGTCTAGAAATTTCTACTAATGAAAAAAATAATTTTACCAGTTTTTGTAATAGTTGGCAGCATTTGTATAATAGCCTATAATGTTATCACGTCAGAAGCTTTTGATAAACGTTTTTGGAATAGAAGTATGTCTAGTATTTTTTTAATTATTGCGATGATTATAATCATTAAAACTAAGAAAAAGCAAACCTTAAATGATGATAATTAATCTTCTTTTAAATGTTGGCATTTCCTAAAATAAACCTAAAACAAATCTAGTCTTGTATTTGTACCCTATCTTTGCATTAGCGTGAAAATTACCGAACAAATAAAACAACCAATCGCTTACGAAATGGAACTTTTCGAACAAAAGTTTCAGCTTGCTATGTCAAGTAAAGTTGCCCTTCTCAACCGTATTACCCATTATATCGTTAACCGAAAAGGAAAGCAAATGCGACCAATGTTTGTGTTTTTGGTAGCTAAAATGATGAATAATGGTGAGGTTAGTGAGCGTACCTATCGAGGAGCTTCTGTTATTGAGTTAATACATACTGCTACTTTAGTTCATGATGATGTCGTGGACGATAGTAATCGCCGTCGTGGCTTCTTTTCAATTAATGCGCTATGGAAAAATAAAATAGCAGTGCTTATTGGTGATTATTTATTGTCTAAAGGTTTGCTATTGTCAATTGATAATAATGACTTTGATTTACTAAAAATAATTTCTGTAGCTGTAAGAGAAATGAGTGAAGGCGAATTGCTTCAGATAGAAAAAGCCCGTCAGTTAGATATCACAGAAACGGTATATTATGAAATCATTCGCCAGAAAACAGCAACACTTATTGCAGCCTGCTGTAGTTTGGGTGCAGCTTCGGTAAAGCCAAATTCTCCAGAAGTAGAAAACATGCGAAAATTTGGAGAGCTCATCGGAATGGCATTTCAAATCAAAGATGATTTGTTTGATTATGGCGAAACCAAAATAGGAAAACCCACAGGTATAGATATTAAAGAGCAAAAAATGACATTACCTTTAATTTATGCCCTAAACAATGCTTCAAAAAAAGAGAAATCTTGGCTGATTAATTCTGTAAAAAAATATAATAAAGACAAAAAACGCGTCAAAGAAGTCATTGCTTTTGTAATTGAAAAAGGAGGTTTAGATTATGCTGAAAATAAAATGTTAGCTTTTCAAAAAGAAGCCTTAGACTTATTAGATAACTCTCCAGAATCAGAGTTTAAATCTTCATTAATCTTAATGGTTAATTACGTTATTGAGCGTAAAAAGTAGTAGATTATGCTGTCAGATTGAGTACAGTCGACCCCTTTCGTGAAAATTTTCAAAAAGTATTTCCTTCCAAAACCCTTATATTTATTACATATTTGTTCATTTTTAGAATAATTAATAAAAATAATTTCACCTTCAGGCAACCGAAAAGCAAATATTTACGTCTTTATAAATAGAAGTGCAAATCAACACTAGTAAAACAGAATGAGAGTCATTCAACTTTATAATAATGAAAAAAAACTTATCGCGAGAGCGGCGAAGAGTAATCGCAAAGCGCAACATGTATTGTACGAGCTACACTCACCAAAAATGTTGAGTGTTTGCCGTTATTATGTAAAAGATGTCCAGCAAGCAGAAGAAGTAATGCTTAATGGTTTTTTTAAGGTGTTTAAGCACATAAAAAACTTTAAGAGCGCAGGTAGTTTTGAAGGATGGATGCGTCGTATTATGGTTAGAGAATCTATTTCGTATTTGCGTAGTAAAAAGCAGTTAGAATTTCCTGTTGAACACGTTGATTTTAAACAAAATTCTACAGACAGTATTAATTCCAATATTGAAGTTTCAGAAATTCAAAGACTGATAGACGGTTTACCAGAAGGTTACAAAATGGTATTTGTGATGTATGCCATTGAGGGTTATAAACATTATGAAATTGCGGAAATACTTCAAATATCTGAAGGAACATCAAAATCACAGTTATATAAAGCAAGACAATTGCTTCAGCAAAAAATTAAAGACTTAAATAAGACCAATTATGGCACCAATTAAATTTGAAGAACAAATAATGGAGAAGCTCGAGCAGCGAACGGTTAACCCGTCTGCAGATGCTTGGTCCAAATTGTCAGAGCGTTTAGATGCCGATGACAAGCGTAGTAAGAAACCATCTTTTTGGTGGTTTGGTATAGCAGCAAGTATAGCAGCATTAGTTTTTGTATCTATAGCATACTTTGATCAAGAAGATGAAGAAACATCAATTGATACTATTATCGTCCAAGATGAAATTAAAGATGTGATTTCTCAAAACCCTGAAGATGAAGCCATTAATGCTAATGATGCCCTTGAAAAAGAAGAAAAGTTAGCTTCTAAGAAAGAGGAGACTTTTAAAGGTTTTGAAACCCAAACTGAAGCATCAAAAACTCTAATTAAGCAGAAAGCAAATCAGTTTAAAAAAGATGAGAACGTTTCCTCTAAACCAATTACAAATGATGTAGCATCATCAGAACAGCCAAAACTACCTAAAACAAATAAAATAGAACTTGAAAAGACACTTCAAGATTTGGTAACACCAAAATTAGAAGAAGAATTTAATTCGGTAGCAACTGTGATAGAAAATGCTAAGACTAAACGGAAGAATACGGTCACAGACCAACAAATCGATTCGCTTTTAAAGATAGCCAATAGAGAGTTGTTATTAGATAAAACGTTGAAAAAAAGCACCTATGTTGTTGATGCAGATGCGCTACTTCAAGACGTTGAGGAAGACATCGGGCAATCTTTTAAAACTCGAATTTATAAAGTTTTAAAAGATAATTACAACAAGGTTAAAACTGCAGTTGCCCAACGTAATAATTAGATTTTAATAAATCAAAAAACGAAAAAACCTAAATCATTAATTTTTAAAAAAACAAACAATGACAACAATTACAAAACATGTTGTAGCACTATTTCTATGCTTAATTGTAAGCAATATTAGTGCACAAGAAACGGAAAAAGAAAACAAGAAGGATACAATAATAAATACTAATGAGCTTATAAAGAAAAAGCAAATAGATGAACTTATAGCTCAAAAAGCTAAAGTAGAGATTCAAGAGCGCAATTATCTTAAAGCAGATATCAAACAAATAAACAAACAACTAGAAGAAGGTAAAATAACAGCAAGCGAAGCAGAACAATTAAAGAAGGAAGCTGCAAAAAAGCGTGCAGCTAATATTGAAGATAAAAAAAGCATAATAGATAAAAAAATAGCACTTTATAAGCGTACACCTATGGCTTATCAAACTAGTTTGCCAAATGAAGAAGGCGGTAGGCTTATTAGGATTGGTGGTGCTGATGAAAAAACAAGCGACGATTTTTTTTATATAGGTCAACAAAAATATGACAAACCTCAAATTATTGATAAAAGAACCACTTCTAATTTATATTATACTTTAGGTTTTAATAATGCCATAGGTGATGGTCAAAGCTTAGGTGATTCTCCATACAGTTTGGGTGGTTCAGGATTTTCTGAACTCGGCTATTCGTGGAAAACTAGATTGTTTAAAAACACAAATTTTTGGAGATTAAACTATGGTGTGTCACTTCAATGGAATAAGCTAGACTTTAAGAATGACAATCAATATCTAGTAAATACTAATAGCAATATAGTATTACAAAATTTTAATGGAGACCTAAAGAAGGCTAAATTTAGAACAACTAATTTAGTTCTTCCTATGCACATAGAATTTGGTCCATCTCGAAAAATAGTAAAGGGCTCTAATTTTAAATATTCTATGCGCAATAAATTCAAAATAGGATTAGGGGGTTATGCAGGCTTAAATATTGGCGCAAGACAAAAATTAAAGTATAAGGAAAACGGAAGTTTGGTAAAAGAAAAGCAAAATGGAGGTTTTGAGATGACACCTTTTGTATATGGCTTAAGTGGTTATGTAGGTATTGGCAATGTCTCTCTCTATGCAAAATATGATCTTAATCCGTTATTTAAAGATCAAGCGTTTGAGCAGAATAATATTTCTTTAGGTATACGTTTTGACTTAGACTAAATTTTACAATAATTTAAATGTTAAGAGCCTCAATCTATTTATAGATTAAGGCTTTTTTTTAAGTTTCTTTATTTTTAGTATAATCTCAAATAACTTTTCAGTATTAAATCTTTAAATCAAATTGTTTATTAAATTTACCATCGTATCTAATCGTAAGTCTTGATTTCACAAAATTCCATAGCACAAGTTTTTGAAACCGCCAGAGTAGAGGAGGTTATCGGTGATTTTGTACAGCTCAAAAAAGCTGGTAGTAACTTTAAAGGATTAAGTCCTTTTAGTGAGGAACGCACGCCAAGTTTTATGGTGTCGCCAGTAAAACAAATTTGGAAAGATTTTTCAACAGGAAAAGGCGGTAATGCCGTGACCTTTTTAATGGAACATGAGCATTTTACATATCCTGAAGCTATAAAATATCTCGCGAAGAAGTATAATATAGAAATTGAAGAAACCGAGCGGACTGACGAGGAAAAGGAAAAAGCAGATACAAGAGAGAGTTTGTACTTGGTCAGTGAGTATGCTAATGATTATTTTCAAAATATTTTACACAAGACAGATAAAGGTAAAGCTATTGGCTTAAGTTATTTCAAGGAGCGTGGTTTTACAGATCAAACCATAAAGAAATTTCAATTGGGTTATACTTTGGATGAGTGGCAAGCCTTTACAGATGAAGCTTTGAAAAATGCCTATAAGATTGAATATTTAGAAGGTACAGGACTTACTATCGTAAAGCCAGATAAGCATTTTGATAGGTTTAAAGGGCGAGTCATGTTCCCGATACATAGTATGAGTGGTCGTACACTTGGTTTTGGTGGACGAATACTTGGAAATGATAAGAAGGCAGCTAAATATCTTAACTCTCCTGAGAGCGAAATCTATCATAAAAGTAAAGTGCTTTATGGTCTGTATTTTGCAAAACAGACAATTGCTAAAGAAGATAATTGCTATTTGGTTGAAGGCTACACGGATGTTATTCAGTTCTATCAACGTGGTATTACAAATGTAGTTTCGTCTTCTGGTACCGCATTAACACCAGACCAAATTAGGCTTATTAAGCGTTTGACTAACAATATTACGGTTCTTTTTGATGGTGATGCAGCCGGTATGCGTGCTTCTATTCGAGGAATAGATTTAATCTTGGAGCAAGGTATGAATGTGCGCGTTTGCACATTCCCAGATGGAGAAGATCCTGATAGTTTTGCTAAAAACAATACACTTCAAGAGGTTAAAGATTATCTAGAAGAAAATTCAAAGGACTTTATTCAGTTTAAAGCATCGCTTTTATTTAAAGATACACAAAACAATCCTATTAAAAAGGCTGAGACCATTAGGGATATTGTTAACAGTATTGCTAAAATTCCTGACCAAATAAAAAAGGAAATCTATATCCAAGAATGTGCTCGTATTATGGATATTAGTGAATCTGTTTTGTTTAGTACTCTGGCACAAATCACTAAAAAAGAAAACCAAGAAGCAAACAAAAACTTTAAAAGAGAGCAGAAAGCTTTCGATGTTGTAAAAAATGAAGCTAAGCCTGTAGCTAAGATTAATGTTCAATATGAGTTAGAACGTAAAATCATCGAAATTTTGTTGCTCTATGGAAATAAAACAGAAAAGTTTGAAGATTTAGTGCTACAAGAAGATGAGGTTAGCGGAGATTTAGTCTTAGAGCCAGTTGTGCACGTGACAAGAGTTTTTGAAAAGATTTACTTGGATTTGCAAGAGGATGAGATGCAGTTTACTGATGAAAAATTTAAAGTGTTATATTATTCAATAATTGATAATCTTAACCAAAATGAAACGTTTTCAGCAAAAGATTTTATAAATAATTTAGATCAAAACATGGCGCCATTAGTAATCAATATATTAATGGATGACGAAAAATATAGACTTCACGACTGGGAAAGAAATCAGATTGTTCCAAAAGAAAAAGACCATAGTATTTCACAATTAGTAAGCCAAACCATTTTAAGTTTACGATGTTATCTTATTGACCAAAAAATTGTAGCCTTTAAGGAAGATATCTTACAAAAAGACGCTGATAATAATTCTGTAATGGAAGATGTTAAAGACTACTTGGGTCTTAAAATGTTACTTTCTAGAAAATTAGGTAAAGTTGTAGGATAAGTTTAAGCAAGGTCATGATGCTTTGCTTGGTGCACCAAATCTATAATATTATTAACATTAAGTTTTCTAAATAGTCTAGCTTTATAGGTGCTCACTGTTTTTTCGTTAATGTCTAATTCTTCTGCTATCTGCTTGTTTTTCTTACCGATTGAAAGTAGTTTTAAAACTTCAACTTCTCTCGTTGATAAGCGTTTAAAAAGTCGCGTTCTACTTTTTGACCTATCTGTATACTTATGGTACTTATCCATTTTTTCGCTAAGGTAAACCTCACCACCTATAATAGTGTTGATGGCCTTGATGATTTCGCTCTGAGGTGCATTTTTAGACAAATAGCCAGCCGCACCTGCTTTTATAGTACTTATAGCATATATCTCTTCGGGTTGATGGCTAAACATTAGTATTTTAACAGATTTATGCTCTTTTTTAATAGCTCGTAAAGCTGTAATGCCATTAAGCTCTGGTAAATCTATTTCAGAAATAATTAAATCGACAGGGTTGGTTCTAATGAACTCAAAAATTTCAATGCCACTTCCCAAATCGCCAACGACTTGGAGGTTTGAATTTTTGCTAATAGTCTGTTTTAGACCTTCTCTAACAACGGGATGACTGTCAACCAATAAGATTTTTGTCATGATAGGTGGTTTTAGTAATTACTAATTTAGGATTAAGGGCATTAGTGACTTACTTAAACAAAAATAAGGAATGCACATACTAAAATAATAAAAATCCCAAGGTTTTGTGTTAAAAAATATAAAATAAATAATTTTTATAGTAGTTTTTTAGGAATTTCACAAATTGGAATAGGAATCATCTTATGTTTGTTTGACATATTATATCTCATGAAAATCTCAAAAACTTCTTTTTGTCGTCCATTAAAATCGTCTGAAGATTTACCCTTATCTTTCATTTTCATAGCCCATTCTAGCTCAGGATAAGAAGCGCCGATTTGGTCTTCATCACTGCGAGCATCACCAAAAAGACCATCGCTAGGAGCAGCTTTCATTATAGAGTCTGGAACTTTAAGTGCTTCTCCAAGGGCATAGATTTCAGATTTTAAAAGGTCTGCTATAGGACTTAAATCCACGCCACCGTCACCATATTTGGTATAGAAACCAACACCAAAATCTTCGACTTTATTTCCTGTACCTGCAACCAATAATCCTAAAAGACCAGCGTGATAATAAAGTGTAGTCATACGTAATCTTGCTCTTGTGTTGGCTAAAGCCATATCTAAAGTGGCTTTTTTGCCTTCAAGACTGACTTCTGTTTTAAATTCCTCAAAAACAGGTGTTAAGTCCACACGCGTGTCTTTTACATTTGAAAAACGTTTTTTGAGTTGTGCTATGTGCTCGTGAGCTCTACTAACATGACTTTCTGCTTGGTGAATAGGCATTTCAATACATAAAATATCTAATCCTGTTTTAGCACAAAGAGTTGAAGTTACAGCAGAATCTATACCGCCAGAAACCCCTACAACAAATCCATTAACTTTAGCGTTTGTAGCATAATCTTTTAACCAATTAACTATATGGTCTATAACTTTTTCTGTTTGCATAAGTATCGCATTTTTATGGTGAGAAGTGTACCTTTGCAAACAAAAATAACCTAAAGGTTTTAGCTTTAAAAATATTTATGAAATGAAAGCAAGATGTTTTAACATCCTAACGATTCTTTTTCTGCTAACACTTAGTGCTTGCAATAACGAAGATGCCTTAGAAAATGAAATTTCTCAAATTGAAGTGGATTTTGAAGTTGAGCGCTTTGATCTAATTCTTACTGAAACCAATAATCTAGAAAGGCTTAGTGAGGTTAAGCAGAATTACCCGTTTTTGTTTCCTAGACAAATTAAGGATACTACTTGGCTATCTCGTATTAAGGACGATTTGCAACAACAGATGTTTAAAGATGGACAGACTGTCTTTGGAGACTTTAATGTTCAGAAAGATGAAATAGAGCATTTATTTCAGCATATAAAATATTATGACAAAGCCTTTAATCCACCAAAAGTTATAACAGTTTCTGATAACGTAGATTATAGAAATAAATTGGTACTACAAGCTGATTTGTTAATTATAAATTTAATGAACTACTTAGGAGAAAAACACGAGTTTTACCAAAATATACCACTTTATTTTGCGGAAAACATGGTGCCATCTCAAATTGTATCTGATATAGCAGAACAATACGCAAAGCGTTACGCATACCAATCCCAACGAAAAACACTTTTAGACGAAATGATTTACTATGGGAAGCTTCTTTATTTTAAAGATATACTGGCACCAGAGTTGTCGAGTGCTTCAAAAATCGGATATTTACCGAGTGATGTAGAATGGGCAAAAGTCAATGAGGCTCAGATATGGAGTTATTTTGTTGAGAAAGAAATGCTATTTAGCACCAACTCAAAATTATTTTCAAGATTTACAGCTCCAGCGCCTTTTACAAAGTTTTACTTAGATATTGATAATCAGTCCCCAGGACGACTTGGGCAGTACATAGGTTGGCAAATTGTCAAGGCTTATGCAGAGCGTACAGATGCAGATATAATGACATTAATGCGTACAGATACAGACGAAATTTTTAAAAATTCAAAATACAAACCAAAACGATAATGGCAAATAAAATACACTCAAAAATAGAACTCATTGTAGAGTTAGATGAAAACCGAGTACCGGAAAAACTTAACTGGTCGGCTCAAGATGGCGGAGTCGTTAATGAAGACGCAAAGGCGGTTATGCTATCTGTTTGGGATAGTAACGCTCAAGAAACTTTAAAAATTGACTTGTGGACTAAAGACATGCCTGTAGATGAAATGAAACTATTTTTTCATCAAACATTAGTTACGATGAGCGATACTTTTATGCGTGCTACACAAGATGAGAAAATGACAGCAACTATGAAAGATTTTTGTGATTATTTTGCAGAGAAACTAGAGTTGAAAAAGGATAATTAATAATTACTAGAAATTTCAAGCCCATAACTTTCAGTAGTGTAATATGGTTTTGAATTAAAATATGGTGATTTTCTATAGAGATAATCTTTGTCTAAAACTTTATGTTTAAAAAACATTTTTTTATCGTAAACTTCCCAAATTATAAGAATGTTTGACTGCCCTTTTAAGGTTTTGATATCCAATTGGTTTCTTTGAATCATACGCTCTGCATCATCAAGATTTGCCATTTTTTTTATTTTTTTCGAAAAAGGACCACTATTAACTACGCTGTAAACCCAGTACAAATAGGTCGATTTTTTTTCTATTTTCTTTGGTTTAGAAGCTATGGCTTTTTTGTAATTGAGTAAATAACTTCTCTTTTCGCTTATTAAATTTTCAATTTTAGGAGGATCTAAAAAGGGTTCGTTCCTTAAGAGTGTAATTATTATACGTTTATCTCTAAGAATAGCTTCTACAACATATCTTCCAATATCTAAATTACTTATAGGTATGACGGTTTTGTTTTTGTTGACTTCAATAGAAGTATTATAATTTTTGTTGAAAATATTTACCGAATATATGGTGCTATACTCTGCTTCAAGAATAAGACTGTCTTCTGATTTGTTTAAATAATGTTTAAGCTCTTTAGCTCTAAAATTGATATTTTGAATCAATGTAGATTTTTGACAAAAAACAGATGATGATACCAATAGTAAAACTATAATTAGCTTGGATTTAATCATAACAATTCCCTCTTATGTTTTATTAATTAATTTTAGTTAAAATGTTAGCTTAAAATCATTAAAGCTAATTTAATTGCAATATATTTTATTATTCTGTGTAATGAGTTTTTTTTAGTTTATAGGTATATTTATCAGATGAAAACAATGTCGACTAGTTTAGTGTATTAAAGTTTAACACGCAAATTCATAACATGAAAAAATTTTTATTCGGTATACTTTTGGCTGTTACCATTATGCTTGTTTATAAACAATGTACATACCAACCAACGGTTGTAATTAAAGAGTCATCAGCTTTAATTAAAGAACAACTAAAAAACGTAAGTAAACTTGTAGTGACTGAAGGTCATTTTTCGGAAGTATTTAATTACGAACACTCAAAAGGAATTTTTGGAGACTATTTAACAGCAGAAAAAAAGGCACTCGTTGTCGTGAACGCTAAAGTATCTATTGCATATGATTTAGAAAAATTGACTTATAAATTAGACGAAGCAACAAAAACACTTCAGATTTTATCAATACCAGAACACGAAATTTCAATAAATCCAGATTTGGAATATTACGATATACAAGATGATTTTTTAAACGCTTTTGAAGCAGAAGATTATAATAACATAAAGAAAAGTGTCAATGCATCTCTTCTTGAAAATATTGAAAAATCTAACCTAGTTTCAAATGCACAAAATAGGTTGATTAGTGAATTATCAAAGTTTTTTATACTTACAAATAGCTTAGGATGGACATTAAAATATAAAGAAAACTTAATAGAAGATATTAATCAGTTAGAAAGCTTTAAATATTAAAACAGATGAAAAAAATTGCTCTAGTTGTAGTGCTTACAATTCAAACAATGTGTTTAATAGCGCAGTCTCCATTAGAGATTATACATATAACTAACTTAGATACTATAACATGGTCTAAAAACAGTGAAGGCTTTAATTACACTGTCTATAACGAAAATAATATAAAACTCAATGGATTTACAGATATTGGCTATTTAGGGACTGATGATTTAGCTATTTTTCATAAAATGTCAAGGACAGTTTTAGTATTGCCATCGTTTAAAAATGTAGTAAACAATCAGTTGCAAAAGGGTGAAATTTTATTAAAAAACACCAGCGATAATTTTTATGTCACTACTCCAAAATCATATAAAATTTACATAAAGGATAAGGCAGAAACGTGTCCCGTTACAAATGTTAACGATAGCTATGTAGCTTACAGTGAGCGAGATAATAAAACCTATTTACTCTCAGATATTCGTAAATTTCCCAACTGGGGCGCCAAGAGTGTTTATCCATTACAAAATAGTCCAGAGAATACATACTGGTATAGAGATATAGAAACAAAGAGCTATGGTATTATAAAAAAAGGAAAAGCTATAGATTATAGTAATGTTAAATCAAAAAAAGACGAGAATAATCTTGTTATTACCGAGAACGGAACAGAAAAGTACCTCCTAAAAAATTACTATAATTCAGCGTCTTATCGTTTTACACCAATACAATATATAACATCTAGTACAGCTACAGATGTAACAGACGATCTTAATACTAATAGAACATCCAATACAGATTGTGTTTCTGGTAATTGTAAAAATGGCTGGGGAAAGCGTAAGTATGATAATGGTGACTTTTATGAGGGATTTTGGTTAAACTTTAAACAAAACGGATACGGATTGTATAAGTGGAAAACCAAATCTACTTACATTGGCAATTGGGAAAATGGATCAAGAAAAGGCTACGGCACATTTACAGCAGAAAATGGAGATATAAAAAAGGGAGAGTTTAAAAATGGACGATTAAGTGGTGTTGCAGTGAAGAAAAATAGTGGTACATGGCAACAAGGCGTGTTCGAAAGCGGAAAGTTAGTCACCAAATATAATTTTTATGGTAATAATAAAGATACAGGATGTATTTCTGGAGACTGTTACAACAAATATGGACGTTATAAATGGAGTAATGGTGATAGTTTTATAGGGTTCTTTAAAAATGGGAAGTTGCACATAGGAACTTTAACATTTGCCAATGGTGATAAATATTCTGGTCAGTTTGGTAGCAAAGGTAAAAGAAATGGTATGGGCAGGTTTTGGTACAAAAATGGCAGCTACTATGGCGGTGAATGGAGAAATGATCTATACAATGGTAAAGGCTATTTTAGTAGTTCAAGTTCAGTAAAAAAAGGAGTATGGTCAGATGGTGTATTTATTAAATCTTTATAAAAAAATAAATCCTACAGGATTTATATATGACTTCTAAAACATGTATCTGTAAGATGAGTTAGCTTAATAAAATTAGCCTAAAGTTAATGCCAAAAGAAACAAGAAAACAAGAAATTATTAGAGTAGCAGCTAAGCTTTTTAAAAACAAAGGCTATAGTGCAGTTACAATGAGAGATTTGGCAAAAGCTATGGATATAAAAGCGGCGAGTCTTTACAATCATATTAGTTCTAAACAAGCCATTTTACAAGACATTATCATTGCAATCGCCGAAGATTTTACAACAGGAATGCAACAAATCATGGATAGTGATACAAACTCTATTGGTAGATTAGAGCAAGTTATTGGCTTGCACGTAAAAATAGCTACAGAGAATACAGATGGGTTAGCGGCATTAAATTCTGATTGGATGCATTTAGAGAATAAACTGGAGTATTATTTAAAACTCAGGAATGCTTACGAATCCAATTATCTAAAAATAATACAAAAGGGTATCGCTCAGAATGAGATAAAATTTGTAAAGCCAGATGTACTAATGTTTTCGATGCTTTCTACCCTGCGCTCGCTCTATTTATGGTTGCCAAAAAAAGAAATTGTAAATCAGCAAGAGTTAACAGAAAGTTTATCTCAAATCCTCATTAAAGGAATTAACAAATAGTTTGCATTTTATTTTATAACTTTGCTAAATAAACTAACAACTGTTAGTTTATTGTTAGTATAAAATTTATGGCTGATTTTCATAACTTAAGAATAGCAGATATCTATAAAGAAACGGAAGATACTTCTGTAATTACATTTGATGTTCCTGAAGAATTGCATAAGGAATTTGCCTTTCATCAAGGACAGCATTTAACCCTAAAAGCAGATATTAATGATGAGGATGTACGCCGTTCATATTCGTTATGCTCGAGTCCATTAGACAAGCAATGGAAAGTTGCAGTAAAGCAAATTCCAGGAGGAAAATTCTCAACTTATGTTAATCAAGTACTTCAAACTGGAGATACTTTAGAGGTTATGTCACCAAGTGGTGTTTTTGGTGTAGAGTGCCATCCAAAAAAAGCTAAAAATTATTTATTCTTTGCAGCTGGTAGTGGCATTACGCCTGTACTATCAATGGTAAAAACACATTTAGAGTCTGAGCCAAATTCTACTTGTAAATTGTTCTATGTTAATAAGACGGCAAAATCAATTATCTTTAAGGAAGAGCTAGAGCAACTCAGAAATACATATTTTGGAAGATTCGAAATCTATTATTTCTTAACTAAAGAAAAACGTGATATTGAGTTATTCAACGGACGTTTTGACGATGAGAAAATGAAGGTTTTAACTAAGACCTTTATTGATATTCCTGATACCAATGAGGTATTTTTATGTGGGCCAGAGAAGATGATAAACTTTGTAAGTGACTATTTAGTTAATGCAGGTTTGTCAAAAGATTTAGTGCATTTTGAATTATTTGTCAAAGGCTTGTCTGAAGAAGATATCAAACGCGCAGAGCGTTTAGCACAGCAAAATGTTGAAGGGACGGAAGTCACTATAGTAGATGGTGGAAAAGAATTCTTATTCACCATGACAAAAGAGTTCGATAACATTCTAGATGCAGCGTTAGATGCAGGCGCAGATTTACCGTTTGCATGTAAAGGTGGAGTTTGTAGTACCTGTAAATGTGAGGTTAAAGAAGGTGAAGTTGAAATGAAAATCAACTACGCTTTAGATGAAAAAGAAGTAAGTCAAAATCTGGTATTAAGTTGCCAGGCAGTACCAACAACTGATAAGGTCGTTGTAGATTTTGATGTTTAAAATATATTGAAAAAGAAAAATTAACTCGCTTGTGGTCAAAAGCCAACAGCTAAAAGCTAAAAACAATGAGTGAAGAACAAATTAGAAGTTTAGAAAGACAATTCGATGAGCGTATCTCTAGAGACGAAAAAATCGAACCTAAAGACTGGATGCCAGAAAAGTACAGGAAAACGCATATTAGACAAATGTCTCAACATGCACATTCTGAAATCGTAGGTATGCTTCCTGAAGGTAACTGGATTACAAGAGCACCATCGTTAAGACGTAAAGTAGCTTTATTAGCTAAAGTTCAGGATGAGGCTGGTCATGGATTATACTTGTACTCTGCAACAGAAACTTTAGGCATTTCAAGAGACGAAATGTATGAGCAACTGCATACAGGAAAGGCAAAATATTCTTCAATATTTAATTATCCTACTATTACTTGGGCAGATATGGGAGCTATAGGTTGGTTAGTAGATGGTGCGGCGATTATAAATCAAGTGCCATTGTGTAATACATCTTATGGACCATATGCAAGAGCTATGATTCGTGTTTGTAAAGAAGAAAGTTTTCACCAACGTCAAGGTTTTGAAATCATGATGAAATTAGCCAACGGAACACCAGAACAAAAAGATATGGCGCAAGATGCATTGAATAGATGGTGGTGGCCAAGCTTAATGATGTTAGGTCCAACAGATGATGTTTCTGTCCACACAGAACAATCGATGAAATGGAAATTGAAGCGAAAGTCTAATGACGATTTACGTCAGCAATTTATTGATCAAACAGTTCCTCAAGCAGAATTAATTGGATTAACAATTCCTGACCCAGATTTAAAATGGAACGAAGAACGTGGAAGCTATGACTTTGGAGAAATTGATTGGGATGAGTTTTGGCAAGTAGTCAAAGGCCATGGTCCAATGAATAAAGAGCGAATGAAAGCAAGAGTTGGTGCATGGGAACGTGGCGAATGGGTGCGTGATGCGGCTATGGCACATGCTGAAAAGAAAAGATACCGTAGCGAAAAAAAAGCGGTTTAAGTAGAGTTTAGAAATTAGCTTTTGAATCGATTTAGAAAATAAGTTAGCAAAATGTCAACACGTTGAAATGCAGAATAAAAAAATGAAATCGTTAAGAATTTTTGAAGCCTTGGAAAAAATTTAGATTTCATTTTGAGGTTTTAAAACTGTGGAACATGTTTTAAAAATTCCTCATTTCAACTTGAATTTTTGGTTCGTTTTGTTTCAAGACAAAATGAATAGAAAGAAAAAAGAAGTATAATTAATAAGATACCTGCTTTCGCAGGCACTAGTATTATGTCAACAAAAAATTGGCCCCTTTGGGAAATCTTCGTAAGAAGTAAAAATGGATTAGAACACAGACATTGTGGTAGTTTACATGCTGCAGATTCTGATATGGCATTAGAAAATGCACGCGATGTATATACAAGACGTAATGAAGGTGTGAGTATTTGGGTAGTAGAATCCAAACACATCACAGCTTCAAATCCAGAGAATAACGGAGAGTTATTTGAACCTGCTCAAGATAAAGTATACCGTCATCCAACATTTTATGATTTACCAGATGAAGTAAAACATATGTGAGAAATCTTTGATTTATCATCCTGAACTTGTTTCAGAGTCTTATAATAGTAAAGTTTAAATGTCATGCTGAGCTTGTCTAAGCATCTCAATTAAGTAAACATGAAAAAAGAAAATTTATATAATTACATACTTGGTATAGCCGATAATAGCTTAATTCTTGGACAAAGAATGGGCGAGCTTTGTGGTCACGGACCAAGTTTAGAAACAGATATTGCTTGTACCAATATATCATTAGATTTATTTGGACAGGTGCGCAGTTACTTTCAATACGCAAGTAAAATTGCAGGTGACGGAAGAACAGAAGATGATATCGCAATGCTTCGCAAGGAACGTGAATACAAGAATGTATTATTGGTAGAACAACCAAATACAGATTTTGCATATACACTTGGGCGTCAGTTTTTATTTGATGTATACCATTTAGCTTTTCTAAAAGAATTACAAAAAAGTACAGATTTAACGCTATCAGCTATTGCTAATAAGTGCGTCAAAGAAGTGAGTTATCATGAGCGTTTTTCTTCAGATTGGATAAAGCGACTTGGTGATGGAACCGAAGAGAGCAAGCAGAAAATGCAAGAGGCTATTAATGATTTATGGACCTATACAGATGAGTTATTTCATCAAACAGATGCAGATAAGGCAATGGTAGCAGAAGGTATTGGAGTAGATGTAACAAAACTTAAGGAGAACTATTACAGCGACGTGTCTCAAGTTTTAGAAAAAGCAACATTACAAGTACCTGTATCCAAATACTTTCAAAAAGGAGGAAAGCAAGGAATTCATACAGAACACTTAGGGTATTTATTAAGCGATTTACAATACATGCAACGTACCTATCCTAACATGGAATGGTAACCAATTCCTGCACAGGCAGGAATCTCAAAAATTAAATGTCATTCAGAGCAAAGCGAAGAATTTCATTAATAAAAATATGACAAGTACAGAACAAAATATTGACGAAAGACTAATTACAATACTGCGACAGGTGTCAGACCCTGAAATTCCAGTGTTGTCTATTATGGATATGGGTGTTGTCCGTTCTGCAGTAATTGAAGATGGTATTGTAAAAGTTGAAATTACGCCAACCTACAGCGGTTGCCCAGCAATGGATGTCATCGGAGACGATATAAAAAACGCATTGAAAGATGCAGGTTATCAATCTGATATTGATTTAATTCTGCATCCAGCTTGGACCACAGATTGGATTACACCACGAGGTCGAAAAGCATTAGAGGATTACGGCATCGCAGCACCTTTAGATGCAGAAGCAGATAAAGATGTGCTTCTTAATAACAAACGAATAGTTAAGTGTACGAACTGTGGTTCGCAAAATACGCGATTAGTAAGTCAGTTTGGCTCAACAGCATGCAAAGCACAATTCCAATGTGAAGACTGCCAAGAACCATTTGATTATTTTAAGTGTTTGAAATAATGAACTCGTTTAAACTTTTTGGATTTAAGCGAAAATTAGAGGTTTTTAGTTCTTTTGAAGGCTTTTTTGAGTTGCATAGCATCGCTACGGAATGAAAAAAAGGAAAAAAAAGAGCTGAAAACAGAAATTTTTTAGCAAATTGAAAAAGTTTAAACGAGTTCAATGTTAGGATTAAGAACTACAGCATATATAGTTAAAGATTTACCTCAAGCAAAAGCATGGTATACCAAAGCTTTTAAAACTGAGCCTTATTTTGATGAATCTTTTTATGTTGGCTTTAATATCCAAGGCTATGAATTAGGTCTAATGCCAGAGGGTGAGGAAGCAAAACCTAAAGGTGAAAATGTCTTATCTTATTGGGGAGTAGAAGATATCCAAGAAGAGTTCAATAGACTTTTAGAATTAGGCGCTACAATTCACGAGGAACCAACAAATGTTGGTGGCGAACTTATGGTATGTTCAGTAAAAGACCCTTGGAACAATATCATTGGTTTAATATATAACCCATATTTTAAATTAACCGAATAATTATGAGTGACTCAATTTTATTAAAGATTGAAAATAAAGTGGCGTACATTACGCTAAATAGACCAGAAGTATTTAATAGCTTCAATCGCGAAATGGCATTAAACCTTCAAAATATTTTAGACGATTGCGAAGCTAATTCCGAAGTAAGAGCAATTGTACTCACAGGAAACGGTAAAGCCTTTTGTGCAGGTCAAGATTTAAAAGAAGTCACTAATCCGGAGTTAAATCCTGGATTTAAAAAAATATTAGAAGAACATTACAATCCCATTATTACAAGATTACGCGCTATCAAAAAGCCAATTATTGGAGCTGTGAACGGTGTCGCTGCAGGAGCTGGAGCTAATATCGCTTTAGCTTGTGATATTGTTGTGGCTCATGAAAAAGTGAGTTTTATTCAAGCATTTAGTCTAATTGGTTTAGTGCCAGATAGTGCGGGCACATTCTTTTTACCAAGACTTGTAGGTTTTCAAAAAGCACAAGCCTTAGCAATGCTAGGTGATAAAATTTCTGCAGAAGAAGCAGAAAAAATGGGAATGATTTATAAGTCTGTTTCATTAGAAAAATTTGAAGAAACCATAAATCAACTAGCTATTAAATTAGCCAATATGCCAACAAAAGCACTAGGACTTATCAAAGAATTATTCAATAAGTCAATGACCAATACCTTAGAAGATCAACTTGCTTTAGAGTCTAAATTACAAATTGAAGCAGCGAGCAGTAATGACTATGCAGAAGGTGTTGCGGCATTTATAGAAAAGCGTAAACCGAATTTTAAAGGGAATTAACAGAATATACAATATCGAATTATAAATAAAGAATAAAGAAGTTTAAAAATGGCAACCCATAAATATGATTTAGAAGACAGGCTGATAAAATTTGCTGTGGATATTATTATTGTTTGTGGTAAAATAGATGGGAATTTTGCTTCTCAACATCTATCAAAACAACTAATCCGTTCCGCTACATCTTCAGCGCTTAATTATGGTGAAGCGCAAAGTGCAGAATCTTCAAGAGATTTTCTTCATAAAATGAAAATTTGCTTAAAAGAACTAAGAGAAAGTTTAGTGAATCTAAAAATCCAAAAAGGTGCCAATCTAATTAAGAATATCAAAAAATTAAACATACTTCTTAAGGAAAATAATGAATTGATAGCCATTTTCGTTTCTAGTATTAGAACATCTCAAAATAAAAATAAAATATAGAAAAGATGATTTTTATGCATTACAAAACTTCAAAATCACATATTAAAACTTTAGCATTAGATATTCAAAATTCAGTATTCGATATTCTAAGTGAATAAGCAAACTCTCATAGAAGCCCATACCAGAATAAAACCATTTATTCATAAAACACCAGTTTTAAGTTCTCGCTTAATTAATGAGATGGTAGGTGCTAATATTGTATTCAAGTGCGAAAACTTTCAAAAAATGGGAGCCTTTAAAATGCGTGGTGCAGCCAATGCAATATTGTCTTTAACAAAAGAACAGCGACAACGCGGTGTAGTAACACATTCTTCGGGAAACTTTGCACAAGCGGTATCTTTAGCTGCTCAAAAATTAAATGTTAAGGCATATATCGTCATGCCAAAAAATGCACCGCAAGTCAAAAAGAATGGTGTAGAAACCTACCAAGGTGAGATTATAGAATGTGAATCCACACCACAAGCTAGAGAAGCTACTGCCAATAAAATAAAAGAAGAAAAAGGTGCCTCTTTTTTACACCCATCAAATCAAGATGAGGTGATTTATGGCAACGCAACTGCTGCTATAGAATTTTTAGACGACTATCCAAAATTAGATGTAATTTTAACACCAGTAGGTGGTGGAGGACTCATTGCAGGTACCGCTTTGGCTGCGCATTATTTTTCAAATAACTGCAAAGTTATTGGAGGTGAGCCGATGGAAGCAGACGACGCCTATCGTTCTTTAATATCTGGTAAAATAGAAACAAACAAAAGTTTTCATACAGTTGCCGATGGCTTACGAACACATTTAGGTGACCGTAATTTTCCGATTATTCAAAAACATGTTGAGAAAATTATTCGGGTAGAAGAACATGAAATTATCAACGCCATGCAACTGATTTGGGAGCGTATGAAAATCATTATAGAACCTTCATGTGCTGTGCCTTTTGCTGCAGTATTGAAGAACAAAGAAGAATTTAAAAATAAAAATGTCGGAATTATTTTATCTGGCGGAAATGTAGATGTCAAAAATCTACCATTTTAAGTAAAAAAATAAAATAACAAATGTCGAATTTTGAATAACGAATCATGAAGTATTTACAAATTTAAACTTCAGCATTCGTTAATTATATATTCGAGATTCATCATTTAAAAATTATGAACGTAGGAATTATAGGTTCTGGAACCATGGGAAGTGCCTTTTGCTGCAGTATTGAAGAACAAAGAAGAATTTAAAAATAAAAATGTCGGAATTATTTTATCTGGCGGAAATGTAGATGTCAAAAATCTACCATTTTAATTAAAAAATTAGGCTATATTCTATAATATGACTTAAATAAGTTGTATTTTAGTAAAAACGAAAGTCATGATACCACAAAATTTCACAGAATACTTCAAAAGCCTCGAATTATTTGAGCGACAGGAAATAGTAA
>NZ_JABDQL010000120.1 GCF_013042245.1 Winogradskyella sp.
CATTTACTATTTCCTGTCGCTCAAATAATTCGAGGCTTTTGAAGTATTCTGTGAAATTTTGTGGTATCATGACTTTCGTTTTTAATAAAATACAACTTATTTAAGTCATATTATAGAATATAGCCATAAATTTCTATTGTTTTGAAAAAATAAACTTTCAGTAATTATTGAAAGTTTAAAAATTATTGTATATTTGTTCTATGGAATATAAAGAGGCAAAAGATAGATTTATAGGTACTTGGGGAAGCTTGGGTACGCTTTGGGGGATTAATAAAGCCATGGCGCAAATACAAGCACTACTCTTTATTTCTACAAAACCACTTTGTATGGAAGACATTATGGAAGAACTTAAAATTTCTCGTGGTAATACAAGTATGAACTTAAGACAGCTGATGGATTGGGGCATTGTTACTAAGGTTTTAATATCTGGAGAACGTAAAGAGTTTTTTAGCACAGAAAAGGACGTACAAGAGTTAGCGCGAATTATAGCTAAAGAGCGGAGCCGTAGAGAAATAAAGCCTGTGATAAAGGTATTAAAAGAAGTTTCTTCTATTAAAGACGATGGTAGTGAAAAAACAAAAGAATTAATAAAACAAACCAAAGCACTACATAACCTAACACAAGATGCAGATGCTATGATTAACAAATTAATGGATCAAAAACAGAACTGGTTAACAAAGTCTGTTTTTAAACTACTAAAATAAGAGTATTTTTTTAAAAAAAAACTTTCAATAATTTCTGAAAGTTTTAAATATTAAAAATTATGAAAAAATTATTTAAAATTAACTTTATACTAGCTGGCATAACTACTATCCTTTATACAACAATTTATTTAGGCTTGCTATTTTCTATTATACTAGGTTTTGCGCAAGTAATTATGAGTCTTTTTATTCTATATAATTTTAAGTCTTTAACACAGGTAACTAAAGCTTTATTTATTCTTTATTTAATCCCTACAGCTGTAGTATTAACATTAATAATACTGGATAGTTATGGAAATTTGGATAGCCTGGTAGAGATAATTGCGTTTCCAATGACACTAGCTTTTCTTCACTTATATATCACTTACAGAATCAAAAATCAAAAATGAACTATAACCTCATTACATATAGTATCTACTTACCTATAATCATATGTGTTATGATAAAAATTGGTTGGTTGTTTTACAAGAATGGAGAAATATTTCTTTTGAATTTATTTCAGAATAATACTGAGCTGGTTAAAAGCATAAATAACCTTCTTTTGATTGGCTACTACCTCACAAACATCGGTTGTGCGATAATAACAATTTCGTATTGGGAGCAAATTGATTCAATGTTAGAACTTTTGAATTCACTTTCACTAACTCTAGGAAAAATAATAATGCTTTTAGCGCTAATGCATTATAACAATATTTTTTGGCTAAAGCATCTAAATAAATCAAAACTATTAAATCAATAAACTATGGAAAACTCAAAAATCATTATCGGCTACATTATCTATTTAACAATCGTTATTTTCTTAACTATTTACATTTCTAAAATGCTTTTTAAAAATGGAAAGCTATTTATGATAGACATTTTTAAAGGTAAAGAAGATATTGCATTGGCAACTAACAAACTATTTGAAATAGGTTTTTACCTGATTAATATTGGTTTCGCCTTATACATTATGGAAATCTACTATTTCAATAGAAATAATCAAATGAGCTACCAAACATTAATGGAAATTCTCAGTAAAAAGATTGGTGGCTTCACGATTTATTTAGGGATTATGTTATTCCTTAATCTATTCTTATTCTTTAGAGGGAGAAAAAAATCTAGAAGATTTACTACACAAACAACAAAAGTCCTTTAATCATGAAAACACTAATCATAGCAGGCGGAACAGGGTTTTTGGGTCAGATTTTAGAAAACTATTTTAAGGCTAAAGGCTTTACAATTAAAATCTTGACTCGAAAACCCACGAAAAAAAATCACATCTTCTGGGACGGAAAAAACTTGGGCGAATGGTCTAAATTCTTTGAGGATACAGAAGCAGTGATTAATCTAGCTGGTAAATCTGTAGATTGCAGATATACGAAAGAAAACAAAAAGAAAATTTACCACTCACGTATTGATTCTACCAACGTTTTAGGCTTAGCAATAAATCTCTGTGAGTATCCACCAAAATATTGGTTCAATTCTTCTACAGCAACAATCTACAAGGATTCCTACGACAAAGAAATGACTGAAGCCGATGGCGATATTGGCGACGATTTTTCAATGAATATTGCCAAATCTTGGGAAAAAGCATTTAACGAAAATACTAACCCAAAAACTAAAAAAGTAGTATTAAGAACGTCTATTGTTTTTGGTAAAAATGGTGGTGCATACATTCCGCTTAAACGTTTAGTGAGATTTGGATTAGGCGGCAAGCAATGGCACGGCAAGCAAAAAGTAAGTTTTATTCACGAGCTCGATTTTGCAAGAGCCATCGATTTCATTATAACAGAAAATCTTGAAGGTACCTTTAATATAGTTTCCCCAAAACCGATAGATAATAAAACCTTGATGAAAATTATACGAAAAGCTCTAAATATTCCGTTTGGTATTTCTCACCCAAAGTGGCTAGTAGAGTTCGGGGCAAAGCTAATAGGAACAGAAACAGAATTAGTATTAAAAAGTAGGAATATTATTCCTAAACGGTTGTTAGATGAAGGATTTAAATTTAAGTTCGAGAGTATAAATAACGCTGTTAACGCTATACAGCAAACTATATAGAATTGTAATTTTTTATCCTATTTTTAATATTCAAAATCTATGTCTTTATAATGGCAGAACATAAAATAAATCCTAACGATTGGGTTAAACGCTACTCTGATTACCTTTTTAACTACACCATTACGCGTGTTAATGACAGAGGTATTGCTCAAGATTTAATATCCGAAACATTTCTAGCAGGATTAAAGTCTATGGCAAACTTTAAAGGAGAAGCCACTGAACGCACATGGTTAGTTGCCATTTTAAAGCGAAAAATTATTGACCATTACAGGAAAACAAACTCTAATAAAGGGAAAGCAGAAGTACGCATGTCTTACAATAGCGGTTCTGAAACTGAAGGCGATTGGCTAGAAGAACGTGTTGCTGACCCATTTGATAAAACGGCTGAAGACAAGATAGAAAACACTGAGCTTGGTGTTGCTTTACACAACTGCTTGGGTAAATTACCAGAGAAACAAGCTAAGATATTTAAAATGAAAACCTTGTTAAATTATGAAACTGAAGCCATTTGTAATGAAATGGATATTACTGCGTCTAACCTTTGGGTAATTATACATAGAGCCAGAACGGCTATGGCTAGTTGCATGGAAGAAAATTGGTTTTAAAAATATTATGATAAAACTAAAAGTAGAATGTCGCGAAGCAAATCATATTTGTGACAAAAAACAGTACAAAGAAGCATCGTTGAGAGAAAAAATTGTCTTAACCTTTCATTTATTGTATTGTAGAGCTTGTAGAAAATACACAGCTCGTAATACAAAATTGACCAAACTTGTAAAAAACCCTAGAGTAGAAACCTTAAACACCTCAGCTAAGCACAAGTTACAACAAGCTTTTAAAGCAGAATTAAGAAAGCAACAATAAAACTATTAGCCAAAACACTGGAATAGCTTCTACCCAAAAAGCAGTATAATATTTTGATTGCTTTTTTCTAGAAAATGCTAAAAACAAAAGTGTTATTAACGTAATTATTAAAGTTAAAAGTACCGAGTTAGCATCTAATTCGTCTTTAAAAAATTCCAATATTACAAAAACCATAAGCAAAAGCACACCCGTTATTTTGGTTTTTTTTACACCTATTCTTTGAGGTATCGTAGCCAGCTTTAAACTATCATATTGTAAATCTCTAATTTCAAAAGGTAGCATCAAAACTATTACAAAGCAGAACCTTTGAAACAAAATTATCATTACATCTATATTTATAAGATATTTCTCATTAATCAAGGGCATTAACACTGTAACCAAACTCCAAACCAAAGCAATAATATAAACCTTGAGACCTCCAATTTGTCTTAAATTCTGTTGCTTATCAAACAAGAAACGTTTAGGAATTAAAGGTATAGCATATAAAAAAGTGATTACTGCAAGAATACTAACCAAAAAAATTAAATTAGTGCTAAGTTGAAAAAAATAATAACACATTACACCAAAGGCTAAGGCAGAAAAAACTTGGATAATCTTAAGCCAGTTGGCTAAACTTCTATGATGGAATTTTGCCAAGCCAAAGTACTTTACAAAGTTATAGGCAGTAACTGTAGCAAAAAAAACAAAACATAGTACTGATTTAGTATGTGGTAAATTAAATTCTATGAGTGTAACCCACGTCAACGCATAGACTGCTAAAGCTACATGAATACTACTATTTATGTAGAAATTAAAAATAGACCGTATCACCTTCATTATGTAAAAATAGGTAAAGTGTTAATAACACTTATATTCGGTTAAAAACTTTAGTATTCATTAACTAAAAAAAAAGTCATATTACGTACTTTTGTACTTTAAAAAAAGCTACTAAAAAGAATGGACACAACATCTTTCGCATTAAGACACATTGGCCCACGTCCTGAGGAACAAAAAGCCATGTTAAACACCATTGGTGTTACAAGTATAGAGCAATTGGTTTCTGAAACTGTGCCGGCTGATATTCGCCTAAAAAATGACTTGGATTTAGAACCAGCATTGAGCGAGCAGGAATATCTCTCACATATCTACGAGATGTCTAACCTCAACAAGGTTTACAAATCGTATATAGGCATGGGCTATCACCCTTCAAATTTACCATCTGTTATTCAACGTAACATTTTAGAAAGCCCAGGTTGGTATACAGCTTATACACCTTACCAAGCAGAAATTGCGCAAGGGCGTTTAGAAGCTTTGCTTAATTACCAGACTATGGTTATTGATTTAACAGGAATGGAAATAGCAAATGCTTCACTTCTAGACGAAAGTACTGCTGCTGCCGAAGCAATGAGTTTACTTTTTGCCGTAAGAGAACGTAGTCAAAAGAAAGCAGGGGTTAATAAATTTTTTGTCTCAGATTTAGTTTTACCACAAACGATTGCTCTACTAGAAACAAGAGCAACTCCGATTGGTATTCAACTAGTTATCGGTAACGAAACTGAATATAATCTTAATGACGAATTCTTTGGAGCCTTATTACAATATCCCGGTAAAAATGGTCAAATTACAGACATTAGAACTTTTATTGAGCGTGCTAACGCTGAAGGTATAAAAGTTGCCGTAGCAGCTGATGTTTTAAGCTTAGTAAAACTAGAAGCACCAGGAAAATTTGGTGCTGATGTTGTTGTTGGTACCACACAACGTTTTGGAATTCCGATGGGTTATGGCGGTCCACATGCTGCTTATTTTGCAACTAAAGAAGCATATAAGCGTGATTTACCTGGACGTATCATAGGTGTTACAAAAGACCTTGATGGTAAACGTGCTTTACGTATGGCGCTACAAACTAGAGAGCAACACATTAAAAGGGATAGAGCAACATCAAACATTTGCACAGCACAAGTTTTATTAGCTGTAATGGCAGGCATGTATGCTGTTTATCACGGGCCAAAAGGTTTGGAGTTCATTGCCAATAGAGTAAAAAACTCGGCTTCTACTCTAGTAAAATCTTTGGAGAACTTAGGTTTAGAACAAGCTAATTCGCACTATTTTGATACCATAAATATCAAAGCAGATGCGGTTGATGTGAAATATGAAGCTGAAAAAAGAAACATTAATTTTTATTTTCCGGATAGCAACACGGTAACCATTTCTATAAATGAAACCACAACTATTGAAGATTTAAATCAAATTATTGAAATTTTTGAAGCAGTTACTGAAAACACAACTGATAGAATCACAGAAATAAGTTCATCAGAAACAATTCCTGAAGCCTTAAAGCGTCATACAGAATTTTTAATGTTTGATGTTTTCAACTCCTACCATTCTGAAACTGAATTAATGCGCTACATCAAGCGTTTGGAGCGTAAAGATTTAGCATTAAATCATTCAATGATTTCATTAGGTTCTTGTACCATGAAATTAAATGCGGCTTCCGAAATGTTACCATTAAGCTGGTACAGTTGGGGAAACATGCATCCATTTGTACCACAATATCAAGCGACTGGCTACAAGCTAATGTTAAACGCTTTAGAAAATCAACTTACTGAAATTACAGGTTTTGCAGGTACATCCCTACAACCAAATTCTGGTGCACAAGGCGAGTTCGCAGGGCTTATGGTTATAAGAGCATATCATGAATCTCGTGGGGACCACCACAGAAATATCTGTTTAATTCCTTCCTCTGCTCACGGAACAAATCCAGCAAGTGCAGTTATGGCAGGCATGAAAGTGGTTGTAACAAAAGCCTCAGAAAACGGAAACATTGATGTTGATGATTTAAGAAAAAAAGCCGAATTGCATAAAGACAATCTTTCTGCATTAATGGTTACCTATCCATCAACTCATGGTGTTTACGAATCCGCGATTAAAGAAATCACACAAATCATTCACGATAATGGTGGTCAAGTTTACATGGATGGTGCAAATATGAACGCACAAGTAGGGTTAACAAATCCTGGAAATATTGGTGCAGATGTTTGTCATCTTAACTTACATAAAACATTCGCTATACCTCATGGTGGTGGTGGACCAGGTGTTGGACCTATCTGTGTTGCAGAACAATTGGTTCCTTTTTTACCTGGTAGTCCCATGTTAAAAACTGGCGGACACCAATCTATAACAGCAATTTCTGCTGCACCCTTTGGTTCGGCATTAGCATGTCTTATTTCTTATGGCTACATTAAAATGTTGGGAGCTAAAGGACTTAAAAAGTCTACTGAAGTTGCCATTTTAAATGCCAATTATATAAAAGAGCGTTTGGAAGGCTATTACCCAACTTTATATACTGGCGAAAACGGAAGAGCAGCACACGAAATGATTATAGACTGTAGAGCGTTTAAAGAAAAAGGTATCGAAGTCGTTGACATAGCTAAACGTTTAATGGATTATGGGTTCCACGCTCCAACAGTATCTTTTCCTGTTGCGGGCACTATGATGATTGAGCCAACCGAAAGTGAAAGTAAAGCCGAAATGGACCGTTTTTGTGACGCTATGATTTCCATTAGAGAAGAAATTGAAACTGTAAATAAAGACGAACCAAATAACGTTCTAAAAAACGCTCCACATACTTTACAAATGCTAACTTCAAATGAGTGGTTATTTCCGTATTCTAGAGAAAAAGCAGCCTATCCTCTGGATTATGTTGCAGAGAACAAGTTTTGGCCTACAGTAAGGCGTGTTGATGAAGCTTACGGAGACCGAAATTTAATTTGTAGCTGTGCTCCTATTGAAGCTTACGCAGAAGCATAATATAGACTTTTAAAAGCATCCTTTTAGGATGCTTTTTTTTAATTCTTTTAAAAAAACTAAGGAAATATTAAGAATATCAAAAAAAAATACTTTATTGTAACATACAGAGTCTACAAAACGATTAATTGTTTAGATTAGTAGATTAGATAAATAAATCATATTTAATATGGCTATTAAGATTACAGGAACAGGAAGTTGGATACCAAAAAGTATTGAACGTAATGAAGATTTTCATCAGCATGAGTTTTTAAATACAGATGGTTCTAAAATTGAATATCCAAATGAAGTTATTGTCGATAAATTCAAAGCAATAACAGGTATTAGTGAGCGCCGTTATGCAGATGAACAACTAACCTCTTCTGACTTAGGCTTTTTAGCAGCTCAAAAAGCTATCGATGATGCAAACATCGATATGGAAACTATAGATTATATCATCTGTGCTCATAATTTTGGTGACGTAAAACACAACACAGTACAAAGTGATATATTACCTTGCTTAGCTTCGAGAATTAAACACCGCTTGCGTATTAAAAATCCAAAATGTGTGGCCTACGATATCTTATTTGGTTGTCCAGGTTGGGTCGAAGGTGTTATTCAAGCTCAAGCATTCATAAAAGCTGGCATGGCAAAACGATGTTTGGTTATAGGAAGTGAAACTTTGTCCAGAGTAGTTGATAAATACGATAGAGACTCCATGATATATTCTGACGGAGCAGGCGCTAGTATAATTGAAGCTACCGACGAAGAAGGTGGAATTTTAGCACACGAAACTGCATCTTTTACTTACGATGAAGCCTATTATTTATTCTTCGGTAAATCAAATAATAAAAGTGACCTCACAGATACCCGCTACATAAAAATGCACGGTCGTAAAATTTATGAATTTGCGTTAACAAACGTAGCACAAGCTATGAAAGACTGCTTAGAAAAAAGTGGCATTGACATTTCTGAAGTTAAAAAAATACTCATTCATCAAGCCAACGAAAAAATGGATGAAGCCATTGTTAAACGTTTTTACAGGTTACATAAAGCTAAAATGCCAGAAGGTATCATGCCCATGAGTATTCATAAATTAGGAAATAGCTCTGTAGCAACCGTACCGACGCTCTTTGACTTAATAAGAAATAATAAATTAGAAAATCACCAGATTAACAAAGGTGATGTTGTTATTTTTGCAAGCGTTGGCGCTGGTATGCATATTAATGCTATCGTCTACAGATATTAACTGTAATTCTGTTTTCAGAACTCTGCCATGTACAAATATTTTCCGCATAAGCGCTATAAGCACACGCTCAAGTTTTTAGAATCTCATATTTCAACTTCTGAAACAATTTTAGACTTGGGTATAGAAAACCCTTTTACAAAAGTGATGAAAGACTATGGGTATAAAGTTAGCAATACCGATGGTGAAGATTTGGACGAAGACACCTCTACTATTCAAAATTCTAAAGCTACAGTAGTAACTGCGTTTGAAATATTTGAACATTTACTATCCCCATATTCCGTTTTAAAATCAATAAAAGCAGACAAATTAGTTGCTAGTATCCCAATGAGATTGTGGTTTTCTCCAGCTTACCGAAGTAAAACAGATATGTGGGATAGGCATTACCACGAGTTTGAGGATTGGCAGTTCGATTGGTTACTTAAAAAAACAGGTTGGAAAGTTATAGCAACCGATAGGTGGACCAATCCAACAAAAAAGATTGGCATAAGACCAATACTCCGTTGGTTTACACCACGCTATTATATTGTTTTTGCCGAACGCATAAAAAATACCAATGACTAAATTCTAAATTCCAAATCGGTTTGTTTAGATTTGAATTAAGAAATTTAAAGTTTGAAATTCTACATCATCATTCCTGCTCATAATGAAGAAGATTCTATTGCTCTAACATTGGAGTCATTAGCCTGCCAAACCCATTTACCCACTAAAGTTGTTGTTGTCAACGACAATTCCACCGACAAAACATCGGATATAATAAAAAGATTTACTGAAAAATATGATTGGATGACGAGCATAACTATTTCTTCTTCAAACAAACATATTCCTGGCGCTAAGATTATCAATGCTTTTTATAAAGGTTTTGAAACCTTGGATGATACATACGATATCATCTGTAAATTTGATGCTGATATTATTTTACCGACAAATTACTTAAAAAGACTTACTGAAATATTTTCTAAAAATGAAAACGTTGGAATTGCTGGAGGATTAGCTTACATCAAAAAAAATGACCAATGGATTTATGAAAATATTTCAAATAAAAATCACGTCCGTGGTCCATTTAAAGCCTATCGAAAAGAATGCTTTGAGGCTATTGGTGGTCTTAAAAATTCTATAGGCTGGGACACCGTTGACACCTTACTTGCTAAATACTATGATTGGGAAGTAAAAACTGACCATAACCTCATAATAAAACACCTTAAGCCAACAGGGAACTCCTACACAAAAGCTTCAAAATATTTACAAGGCGAAGCCCTTTACAAAATGCGCTATGGCTTTATAATTACGCTCATATCTGCATTTAAAATGGCATATAAAAAACAAAATTTAAACACTTTCTTTAACTACATTGTAGGTTACTTTAAAGCCTCAGAACACATAGTCACAAAAGAAGAAGGAAAATTTATAAGAAAGCTACGATGGCGTGGAGTTTTTGGGAAAGCAACCTAATCCAAAACAAACTCCAAAGTCATACCTGTAGCACCATTAGGGAAACTAATCCCTAAAAGCGCAGAAATAGTAGGTGCGATATCTGGAATTACTGTTTTTTGTAGTGTTTCACCTTTTTTAATACCTTTCCCAAAGAATAATAACGGTACGTGTGTATCGTAGTTAAGTCCACTTCCATGTGTTGAGCCTGTTTTGCTGTATGATATGTGAGCTACATCATTTACAAAAATAATATCTCCCGAACGCTTTTGGTTAAAACCTTGTTGCAATAGGGCTTCAATACCAGTTGTAAAGCTTGCAGTACTTAAGGTTTTTGCCGTATATACTTTTGAAATATTATCGTACTTAATTTGTTCGTTAGCAATATCCTCCTGCACTTCAAAAAGCTTTAAACCCAAAGAGTCAATGACTTTTCTATTTAAAAAAACCTGACTGTTTGATACACTTTCAACAATATCTTTAGTTGCATATTTTTTATTCAAAAAAGCCATAAATTTTTCTTTTCTAGAGTCATTGTCTAAATATCCTGCAGGAATTTTTACGGATTGCAAATAAGAAGGCACATCAACTGCGCCATGATCAGCTGTTAAAAATACAGTGTATTCGCCAACTCCAACTTCAGCGTCTAAAAATTGAAAAAAACGCTCTAAATCTTTATCTAAGCGTATGTAAGTATCTTCAACCTCTTTAGAATTGACACCAAAATTATGACCTACATAATCTGTTGACGAATAGCTTAAGGTTAATACATCTGTGATAGTATCTAATCCTAAATTTTCACCTTTTACAGCAGCCATAGCAAAATCTGTGGTTAAACTATTGCCATACGCTGTAGCTTTTAAGATATCAAAACCTCCGTTATCATCTTTGAGTTTGGCTAAATTATAAGGAAATATTGCTTTTTCCTTTCCTTTAAAACCACCTTCAAAATTATTTTCATCGTCGCCACTTTCAATATATGTCTCTATATTATAATACGTGTCCCATATTTTTAAATAAGATTCAGCTATATCAGACTCGTTAAATTTAGTAACCCATTTTGGTAGCGTATTTTGATAAAATGTACTTGTTATCCAGACACCTTCATCTTTTCCATGAAACCAGTAAGCTGCGTCAGCTGTATGACCTGCTGGCAAAATTGCACCTCTATCTTTAATAGCAACGCCTATAGTTTTTCCTCGCATTTGTGTAAATAACCTATTCTCGTCTGCAAAACTCGTCGTCAGCATTCTGTGCGGAGACATTTGTCCTGCAGTACTTTTTGTACCAACAGAAACGACGCCTTCATCACCAGCACAATAGACCGTCTCTTTAGTTTCTTTATCGTACCAATTGTTAGAAATAATACCGTGATACTTAGGCGTTGTTCCTGTAAAAATCGAAGCGTGACCTGGTCCTGTATACGTCGGTACATAATTAAAATGGTTGTTCTTACAATTGAATCCTTCATTCATCATTCGTTTAAAACCGCCTTCACCAAATTTTGAATCAAATCGGGTCAAATAATCATATCGCATTTGGTCTACGACAATACCAACTACAAGTTTTGGGTTTTTAGATTCAGACAGCGTAACAGTGCTCGTATTACTTGATTCAATTTTTTGGGCGTTACACGATAAAATTGCAAAGCCAAAGAATAATAAAAGGGCGATTTTTTTCATTTTTATTTAAGTACTAATAGACTACAAAAATAAGAGATTTAAAACGATGTTAATTTAATAAAATAGTAATTAACGAAGAGTTTTTCATAATTTAGCAGTAACAAATACTTAGATGAAGTACCTGCACAATATTGGTGTCTATTTTTTGATGATTAAGGATATGTTTCGCAAGCCTACCAAATGGTCGGTTATGCGAACGCTTATTTTTAAAGATATTGATGATTTAATCATCAACTCATTAGGTATTGTGGCTTTTATCTCATTTTTTGTGGGTGGTGTTGTTGCCATACAAACTTCACTTAACATATCTAATCCACTTATTCCAAAGTATTTAGTTGGCTTTGCAACTAGGCAATCTATTATACTAGAATTTGCACCTACATTTATCTCTATAATTATGGCTGGTAAAGTAGGCTCTTTTATAACCTCGAGTATAGGCACAATGCGTGTGACTGAACAAATAGACGCACTAGAAGTTATGGGAATTAACGCTCTAAATTATCTAGTGTTTCCTAAATTTGTTGCATTGACCCTATATCCTTTTATCATCTCAATCGCCATGTTTTTAGGGGTTTTGGGAGGACTTGCCGCTTGCGTTTATGGAGGTTATGGAACATTAGAAGATTATATTGAAGGAATACAAACCGATTTCATCCCTTTTCATATCATATATGCTTTTGCTAAAACACTAGTTTTTGCTTTTTTATTAGCCACAATACCCTCGTTTTATGGCTACTATATGAAAGGAGGCGCATTGGAAGTTGGTAAAGCTAGTACTACTAGTTTTGTGTGGACTAGTGTCGTCATTATATTGGCAAATTACTTTTTAACAAGTTTACTTTTGGGCTAATGATAGAAGTTAAAAACTTACATAAATCGTTTGGAGACGCTCATATATTAAAAGGTATTAGCACCACTTTTGAGAAAGGTAAAACCAACCTTATCATAGGACAAAGTGGCTCTGGAAAAACAGTATTTCTGAAATGTCTTTTGGGTCTTTTTGAATATGAACAGGGAAGTATTGCTTATGAAGGTAGAATTATGAGTAATCTTACACCTAACGAAAAAAGAGATTTACGTTCGCAGATAGGTATGGTATTTCAAGGCAGCGCTTTATTTGATTCTATGACTATTGCTGAGAACGTAATGTTTCCACTCAAAATGTTTACCAAACAAAATCAAAGCGAAATGCAAGACCGTGTAGATTTTGTTTTGAATCGTGTAAATTTATCTGATGCTCACGACAAAATGCCCAGCGAAGCTTCTGGTGGTATGCAAAAACGTGTAGCTATTGCTCGTGCGATTGTAAATAACCCTAAGTATTTATTTTGTGATGAACCTAATTCTGGATTAGACCCAAAAACAGCAATAGTTATTGATAATCTCATCCAAGAAATTACAGACGAGTATCAAATGACAACCGTTATCAATTCTCATGACATGAATTCTGTTATGGAAATCGGTGAAAAAATTGTCTTTCTAAAAGATGGTCTAAAAGAATGGGAAGGCTCTAAGGAAACTATTTTTAAGACTGATAACGAATCTGTTACAGACTTTGTTTACTCGTCTAACCTATTTAAAAAAGTAAGACGTATGTATATTGAAGAAAATCAGTAATCATAATATTTAGTTACGCTTTATTTTTACCTTGTCTGTCTTTAAAACTTCTTTTAACCATGAGTGTAATTCTTTCTCTTTTACTAAAACTAAACTGTCATTTAAAGTAGCTTTCCAAGCTATGTTAGCAACACTAAGAGTATCGACTTTTATAAAATCTTTAGATTCTAACATTTTACCATAACTGAAATACTCTATATCTATAAATCTAATTTTGGCATCTTTGGCCAAGGTAGAAAAAGCGATATCTTCTTTACTAGTATTAGCTTCAAGTTGTTGGTTAAGTCCTGAAATGTTTTTTTGAAGCTGATCTATTTCTTTATGTAAACCTGAAATAATATTATCTTTTCTATCTAGTTCGCTAATGGCTCTGTCATAAGCATCTGAAATTTTATCGATACTTCTATTTTTGTTGCCACTAATTATCAACTCAAAATCTTTAATGTTTTCATAGCCTCTAAGTTCATTTCGCAAATCAGCATCTGTTGCATCAGTAATCTCACCATTAAAGTAGAGTGTTATCTTTTTGGCATTGTAATCTGGTGTCCCATCTTGAAACCAGAGCGCTCGATTTTCTTTAATTTCATTTTTGACAAAATTTTTATAATCGTTTTCAAGTTTTGTTTGTTTCAGGACTTTTACAAAAGTTATCGTTGGATATATCATAACTAAGACTGCCACAACCCATGCAATTCTCGAAATTCTTTTACGCTTAGAAGAATTAGCATATCTAAGCATTGGAAAGCGTAATATTTTTAATACTAAAAATGTCGCTAATGCAATAAAAATGGTATTGATAGTAAATAAATTAAGTGCACCTCCAAAGAATTCCAAACCATTTTCACTGCCTCTCAACCATATTGCTAAACCATAACCAGCTGTACAAAGTGGTGGCATTAATGCTGTTGCAATAGCAACTCCAAAAATAACAGAGGCTATGGTTCCTTTTTTAGTTCTTGCTATAATAAGTGCTAGTCCACCAAAAAAAGCGATAAGTACATCTCTAATGTCTGGTGACTTCCTACCTAAAAGCTCTGAAGTCTCTTCTCTCAAAGGAAAGATAAAGAAGAATAAAAATGCAGTCAGCAAACTTAACACTATCATTATGGCTAAGTTTATTAAAGACCTTTTTAGTGTATCTACATCATTAATAGCGATAGAAAGACCAACACCTAAGATTGGACCCATTAATGGAGAAATTAACATAGCTCCGATAACGACTGCTGTAGAGTCTGCATTAAGACCGACAGAAGCTACAAAAATTGAACATATTAAAATCCAAGCAGTAGCGCCTTTAAAAGAAATATCTGCCTTAATTGCAGCAATAGTAGCATCTCTATCAGTATCTTCTCTGAAATCAAGTAACTCACTAAGAAATCCAGAAACACTTTGAAAAAGTCCCTTAGCATCCTTTTTTACTGCTTCTTTTTTTTCTTCAACAACCTTGTCTTTATCAAGTTGTTGTTGCTCCTCATCAGCAAAATTAAATTTATTTTCTTCGCTCATATTTAACCATATTGTTCTCCATATTTGTCTTTTACAGACTGGAGTACTTTTTTAATATCTTGCTCTTTTTCTTTAGGAAAGATAAGTAAAACTTCGTCTTTATCCACGATTATATAATCCTTGAGACCATCAACAACTACCACTTTATCTGTTTTGGTGCGAATCATATTTCCTGATGCATCTTTAACTAAAGTTTTAGCATTGATTACTGCGTTTTTAGAATCATCCTTATCTAGCTTATCGTAAAGACTTCCCCATGTACCTAAATCATTCCAATCAAAAGTTACAGGAATAACATAAACATTTTGGCTCTTTTCCATAATGGCATAGTCGACCGAAATATTTTCTGCCTTTGGATAATTTTCAGAAATGAAATCGTCTTCAAATTCTGTGTTGTAGACTTGAAATCCTTTTTGAAAAAGCTGAAATAATTCTGGTTGATTATTTTGAAATGCAGCAACTACTGTTTTTACGCTCCATATAAAAATTCCTGCATTCCAAAGGAAATTCCCTTGTCTTAGAAATGATTTTGCAGTGTCATAATCTGGTTTTTCACGAAATTGGTTTACCGGCTTTATATTAGAATTTGAATCTTTATCAAATTCTATATAACCATAACCTGTATTTGGAAATGTGGGTGTAATACCCAATGTCATTAAAGTATCATTATTAGAGCAAAAATCAAATGCTTGCTTTACGTTTTCAGAAAAAGCATTCTCATCCTCAATCCAATGGTCACTTGGCGCAACAATCATAACTGCATTGGGATTTTCTTTCTGAATTTTAAGAGATGCATACAAAATACAGGGTGCTGTATTTCGCATCGCTGGTTCTAAAACCACTTGACGTTTGGTTACACTTGGCAGCTGTTCTAAAACCAAATCGTTATAGCGCTCATTGGTTAGAATGAATATATTTTCTTCTGGAATGAGATTCGACAAACGGTCGAATGTTTTTTGGATTAAAGTATCACCCGTCCCTAACATATCATGAAATTGCTTTGGATAATCTTGCGTGCTCACCGGCCAAAATCTAGACCCTACTCCACCTGCCATTAAAATGGCATAATAATTATTATTCTTCATATTTATGACAAAACATTTCTACAGAACTTCGACTAAACTCATTGAATAATCTAGGCAAAATTCATTCTAAAACCTCAACTTCAGCGTTGGGATTAAACAAATATAGTTTACCTGAATTTAACTCTACACATTCAAAACGTTTTCTTCGTTTTACCCCTTTTCTAAATATACGTCCGTTGTAGAGCTTAAATGTTACACCTTCTGGAATTTCAAAAACGTAAGTTTTATCATTTTCAGCATCATAACTCTTTAATGCTAAAGCCAATCTTGTATCTGTATCACTTGACGCCTTTGGGTTTTTAAAATGATTAGCTAAAAGTGGAAGAAGATTATTTGGAAATATTTCAGGACACAAAAAAGGTAACATCAAATGTTGAAAAGTTTGTTTCCACTCTTTTCCATGAGGCTTTATAAAACTACCAAATTTTTGGTAAGCTTCTAGATGGGCAATCTCATGTATTAGCGTAATTAAAAAGCGGTAAGGATTTAAATTAGAGTTTACAGTTATTTGATGCATTCCGTTTGGCAATTTGCGGTAGTCGCCATGCCTGGTTTTACGTTCTGCTTTAACCTTGACCTGTAAATTATCTGTACTTATTAAATTATTAATAAGGGATTTTGCTTCTAAGGGAATATAGTCTAAAAGTGTTTGTTGCATTAAAATAAAGATAACTTTTATTACTATTTACTAACTACAACCATTTTAGAATTACCATTTACGCTAAGCATATATAAGCCAGACTCCGCATTATTCAGTGTTATTTTTGTAATGCCGCTATTAGCATCATAATCTCTATTTACTACATCAATCTTACGACCTCTAATATCGAAAATCTGAATGTTATCAACGGCTAATGTTTTAGTAATAAAAAACTGCTGAGTACTCGTCGGATTAGGATAAATCTTCTGTTCTAAAATATTCTCATCCTGATTATCTACACTTGCCTCAAAATATGGTAAAGCAAATGCAAAGGTTTCATCTGCTACTTTCTGTCCTATAAATCGTCCTGGAATATCATCGGCTGGTGGATGAATACCGCCCCAGATACGAGATAAACTAGTTTGGTCTGATGCATCTCTATATGTTGCCCATTGCAAAACGACATCTTGAGAAGGTCCTTTTTCAAATACTAAAAACTCATCTTTATTTGCCACAAATTCTCCAACTCCACCAGGAAAAAATGGGTCTCCTGTTAATTTTGTTAAGATTTCAGATGCTGCTCTTGAGAACGTGGAATGTCCTGAGACATAGCCCGCAAAAGGTGGCGTAACAAAAGTCGGTCGCTGATAAGGGTACCAATCCTCTGCTAAAATCCAACCAACACCTGCAGTATCTGTACTTGGGTCATTAATGAAATCATGACCTCTCCATGTAAATAATTTAATTTTACCAACGTTC
Source organism: Winogradskyella sp. (assembly GCF_013042245.1). GTDB lineage: Bacteria > Bacteroidota > Bacteroidia > Flavobacteriales > Flavobacteriaceae > Winogradskyella. The sequence goes on from NZ_JABDQL010000120.1 coordinate 17,334, forward strand.
TGCCCAAAAAAACCTGCTAACGGGTCACCAGCTTGAACTTCTTCAATATAACCAGGAATTAAATTAAACCCATTTATGTCATTACCTGCTTGTTCATCTCCCATATACCTGATTGCTGAAATTGGTCTCACATAATCATACCAACCCTTTACACTCCATGCTGCTATTGCAGAGTCATGCATAGCTCCACCTAGTATAAAGTAAGCTTTAACATCCCACTCCAAAGCATCCAAAATCTCTCCTTGGCCTTCAAAACGTTTTTCAAATAACGGATGGTCATTTACATAATTTAAAATTGTAAACCAATGACCTGGCGGTGTTTCAGAATCTGGCCCATCTGCCCAAAATTCTGCTAAGACCCTAGCATAATCAGCTCTCGAAACTACATTAGACGAATACGCAGTAGATGTCACTGGATTAACTGCGTGACCAGTACCTATTATATCACCGCCATTAAAAAAATCATAAAATAAAGGATAATCCGCAGCATCTGTTGGAAAATTTTCTATATCTGTATTTCCGATTGCTCCAGGAGAAATATCAATCATAACACCGTCTGCTGGATCCATATGAGATTGCCAGACTGAAACCATAGAAAAACCCCATTTATATTGCTCACTTTCTGTATCTTCTGTGGTGGCATTTAACATGGGTGGTGCCTGCGGATCATGATACACTTTATAATTATTACCATCTCTTGTAAAGATTGTCGCGTCTTGCTCTTTTAAAGCAAAGCCTTTAACATTACCCCATTCTGGACTTAAAAATTCTGGTACGTTTCCATCTACAACATTTCCACCTTGATCAATAAAGATATCCAAACCTAAAGGTTGCCATCTGTTTGGGTCAACCATTGGCGGGTTATCTGCAAACTCCAAACCATAAGGCTGGTTAATTGGCTCATAATATGCGTTATCAAAACCCGTAGCTTCTCGAGAACCATCTTGCAAACCATAATCAATTATAGTTTGCGCTACATAATTTCCAAACTCTGCTGCATCACCTGAAGTATAATTTAATGATGTAATCGTTGTATCGTAACCTAAACTACTCATTAATATATCCATTCTATCTTGATTTGCTTGTGCACCAGGCGAATTTTGAAAACGGTAAGACATCAATCTATACATCGCATAACTAATTGCCTTTTTAATAGACTCTTCATTAGACTCTAAAGATGTAAAATTATCTAAACTACTGGTAAATCCATTAATCGTATTTCCTATTAAGTATGGAGTTGCCTTATCGCTATTGTAAACTGCCCAAACATCGAACATAGCTGCACTTGTATGAAATAAGTTACGTGCATGAATAGTAGGTCGTGCAAAATCTCCTCTTATAGCGCTTAACAATATTTCATTCCATAGACGGGAGATTGAAATATTATCTGGTAAATCATTTGCTGATAGCGTAACGTTGATAGTCTCAGTTAAGCTTGAGCAATTATTTTGTGTTTCTGTTACTGAAATTGCGCCCTGAGGCTCAACTTCCCATAGAACATTAATACTATTTGTTCCTTGGCCGCTTAATAATATACCGCCTTCCACATGCCAATTGGCAGTAGAACTTGAAGCAATTGCATAAGAGTAGGTTTCTACACTATAATAGGCAACATCGGTACTACCAATTATTGATTGTGAAGGTAAGTAAGAGCAAGAACCATCCTCTAGGGTAGCCAAAGGATTGTAGTTACATGAAATTGGGTCTGTACAACCATACATTTTTTGACTTGGTATAATATTTAAATTCGAAATCGAACTTCCTTCAATTGCCAAGAATGTAGCGTTTATAGTTAAAGTAGTACTTACACTATCATAGGTTTCAACTAATCCTGAAGGCCAAGAAATCTCAATCGAAGTAATTATAGTTTCATCATCAAGACCAAAATGAAGTGCTTGAATACTTTGTCCTAGAAAGCCTACTCCAGAATGATATCTACTAATAGTTCCTGTTGATGTTGTTAATTTTACTATTGTACCAATTGCATCTCGGTTAGATGTTGTTCCCTGTAATTTTAATTTGAAATAATTTTTTTCTGCTAAAGCATCATCAAAATTAAGAAGTGTGTTTTCATACAAAAACGATTTGCCATTACTATTGGTAACAAATAAATCAATATCACCATCATTATCATAATCAAAATCAATGGCCTCAACACTTACCGTTTGTTCATTTAACCCTAAAGTCTCTGAAGCATCTTCGAATGTATTGTTAGCTTGGGAAATCAAATTCCTAAAGTAGAAATTTGACTCTGCACCACGTGTAGCGGTTTCAAAACCATTGACTATAAATAAATCTTCGTCTCCATCTAAATCAAAATCAGAAAAACGAGTACCTCTTGCCCATAATGAATTACCAACACCAAGAGCTGAAGCGTTTTCAGTAAAGGTATTATCACCATCGTTAGTGTATAATGCATTAGCATCAACTCCAGTTATAAATATGTCAAAAAATCCATCACCATTATAATCACCAACCGTAATACCAGTTTCGCCTATAGCTGTATTTACACCATAAGTTGAAGCTTGATTTAAGAATGTTCCTGCTGAATTTATAAAAAGATCATTGCTTTGCTGAAGGTAATGTGGTGCTAATAAATCTAAATCACCATCAGAATTAAAATCGAAAGGTAGAGCTGTATAACTTGCCAAACCTGACGAAACTTCTATTCCTGATGTTGTAGTTACGTTAGTAAACGTATTGTTACCATTGTTTCTATAAAGCTGATTGGTGCCACAGGTATTCCAATCGTTAATATAGATATCCAATAAACCATCATTATCGTAATCAAACCAAGTTGCTCCCATATTCCGGCAACTACTTAAATCATCAAAGCCTGATATTGAAGTAATATTTACAAACGTTCCATTACCTAAATTTCTCCATAGTTGTACCTTAAAAGAATATGTAAGAAATAAATCTGGAAAGCCGTCATTATTGTAGTCGCCCCAAGAAGCACCATTTTTTTGGCCATCTAAACCCTCAAAATTCGCACCAGCTTCTGCTGGCAATAATAGGTCTGTAAACCCTGCTAACGCAGTAACATCTGTAAAAGAACCGTCATTATTATTTCTAAATAATCGACTAAGTGTTTTTGGAGAGTTCTCATCATCAGGAGATTTTGCAACGACAAAAATATCAAGGTCGTTATCACCATCATAGTCTGCGACAGCAACACCGTTATTTTCTTCAAGAATTCCTAATCCTACAATCTCTTCTACGCGATTAAATGTTTGAGCACCCAACATTTGGACTGAAAAACAAAACATCAGCAGTAAAGCTAAATGATTTTTGAGTAATTTCTTCAGCATAAAAACAAATTTTTACGAATATAAAAATTAGTCTTAAATAATTGTTAATACAACTGTTTATTTCCTGTATAATCAGTCAAAAATCAAAATTTTAACTTTTATATATTTAAGGTGTAGAATTAGAAACTTGAAGCACTTTTCCGTTATAGAATTTATTTCCGTTTAGAGAAAAGCCGTAAATGTAATCCGCCATTTCTAAGGCTGTTATTGGTGCTTCATATCCTGGAAATGCTTCTTCTAACATTTCGGTTTGCACAGCTCCTAATGCTAATACATTAAATTGTGGTCCGGTTTCTTTGTATTCCTCTGCTAAGAGCTCTGTTAAAGTAATAACCGCTCCCTTGCTTGAGCTATATGCTGCTAGACCAGGAAACTTAATACTTCCTTGAATACCTCCCATAGAACTAATGGTTATTACATGACTTGTTTTCTTCATAAATGGTAAAACAGTTCGCGTCATTTCTGAAACTCCAAAAACATTGGTCTCGTATACTTTAGCAAAATCTCTGAATGTAGTCTCTGTAAAAGGCTTGTTGAGTAACATGCCCGCATTATTGATTAAAACATCAACATGTTTCCACTCGTTTTTAATGAAAATTTCAACATTCTTATAATCATCTTCATTACATAAATCAAAGGCAAGTGAGTTGACCTTCTCAAGGTTTAGACTAGAAATTGGCTTATCATTTCTTGATAAAGCTAAAACTTTGTGACCGTTTTTTGAGAAAAGTTTTACCAACTCAAAACCAATACCTCTACTTGTCCCTGTAATTATTATGTTTTTACTCTTCATTTAAAACAATTTCTTTTGTTGAAGTGTTTACTAGTTTTTCTAAGCCTGAAATCATTTTATTAATAATGCTGCTCATAAATTCAAAATTCATTTCTTCGGCTTCATCTCCAACTTTATGGTAGTGATCAAAGTTAGTTAAGTCACAAGATGAAATGGTATGGCTTGGCACATTAAATTCTTGAAAAAACGCATAATTATCTGAACGCTTAAACAGGCTGTATTGTTTTGAAACTTCAGAAAAACCAATGAAATTAGTAGTTTGATATTCATTGAATTTTAAAGCAAAATTAGATCTATCAAAACCTGTTAAAAACACCTCGTAATCCCTATCTTTAAAAGGAACACCTAGCATTTCAAAATTAACCATTGTATATAAATCTATATCTTGTGATTTTAGTTTTTTAGCTAAAGCATCCGAACCTCTCAATCCCATTTCCTCAGCAGAGAATAAAGCAAAAATTAGGCTTCTTTTATTATTCTTTTTTGCAGCAAAATATTTTGCGATTGTCATTACGGCTGAAGTTCCTGTAGCATTATCATTAGCTCCGTTAGCTATTGAGTCGTTCTCCACTGCTTTACCAAAACCAATATGGTCATAGTGAGCTCCAATAACAACAAAGTCGTCTTTAAGTTTTTTATCCGTACCTTCTATATAACCAACAACATTATATCCGGTAATACTATCACCTCTCCTATTTACAAACTTAAATTCGTCTTTAAAATCTTCAAAATAAGGCTTAATATTATAAGATTGAAGCTGTTTCTGAATGTAACTAGCTGCCTCATCAATGCCTTCAGTTCCTGTATTTCGACCTTTTAATTCATCGGAAGCTAAATAAGTTACTATTTCTTTAACCTCCTCGGTTGTAATAGTTATAGATTTTTCTTCCTTTTGTGCTTTACAGTTTGATACGCTTAACGCAATTAATAATAGAAGGCTAATTTTTTTCATATTGAAATTATTCAAGTTTAAAGATAAAAAAAACCTGATTTGTAATGTGTACAAATCAGGTTATATTTTTAATAGTCTAGATTAGATCTATTAATTACACTAACATTGTCACCGGGTTCTCAATATATCCTTTTAAAGTTTGAAGGAATTGTGCTCCTGTTGCACCATCCACCGTTCTATGATCGCAGGCTAATGTCAGTTTCATTGTGTTTCCTGCTACAACTTGTCCTTCTTTTACTATTGGTTTTGAAACAATAGCTCCAACAGATAAAATTGCAGAATTTGGCTGGTTGATAATAGATGTGAAACTTTCGATACCAAACATTCCTAAATTTGAAATGGTAAATGTACTGCCTTCCATTTCATCTAAGGTTAGTTTCTTATTTCTAGCACGACCAGCGTAATCTTTGACTGCAGCGCCTATTTGAGGTAGGCTTTGCTCATTTGCAAAACGAACCACTGGCACGACTAATCCATCTGGTACAGCGACTGCAACACCAATATGCACATGGTTATTCATTCGCATTTTATCGTCAAACCATTGCGAATTGACCTGTGGATGTTGTCGTAATGCCAAGGCACAAGCCTTAACAATCATATCGTTAAACGAAATTTTTGTGTCTGGTATAGAGTTATATTGTGCACGGAAAGCGATGGCATTATCCATATCAAACTCCACATTTAAATAATAGTGTGGTGCTGTAAATTTAGATTTTGCTAAGTTTTTTGCGATTGCTTTTCGCATGTTGCTATTTGCAACCTCATCAAAGTCTTCTTGACCTGTTGGCACAAATTTAGCAACTGGTGCAGACGATGCTCCTGCTGTAGCTGGAGTAAAGTTTTCGATATCTCTTTTTACAATTCTTCCGTTTTCTCCAGAACCGTTAATTTGGCTAAGGTTAATCCCTTTTTCTTCAGCCATTTTTTTAGCTAATGGCGAAGCGAATACTCTTCCTATAGTGTTTGAATTTGCTTTAGAATCTGAATTTGAAGATTTTTTTTCTTCAGCTCTATCTTCTTTCCTAGTTTCTGTCTTAGGCTTCTCTTCTTTTTTTGGTTCAGAAGCTTTTGGTTTTTCTTCAGACTTGGTTTCAGAAGTTTCGTCAGCTTTGAAGTTCTTGGCAACACTTGAAACGTCAGTTCCGGCTGGACCAATAATAGCCAATAGGGAGTCTACTTTTGCAGAGTCGCCTTCTTCTAAACCAATATGCAATAATGTACCCGCATTAAAAGATTCGAATTCCATCGTCGCTTTATCGGTTTCGATTTCAGCTAAAATATCACCTTCTTCTACTTCATCGCCAACACTCTTTAACCATGATGCAACTGTTCCTTCTTCCATCGTATCACTTAAACGTGGCATAGTCACGACGATTACACCTTGTGGAAGTTCATCAGATGAACTAGAATCTTCATTTGAAGTTTCTTTTTCATCTTCTTGAGGTTTATCATTACTTTCTTCTTCTGAAGCTTCAGATGACTCACCATTTAAAAGACCTGAAATATCTTCACCTTCATCTCCGATAATTGCTAAGAGCGTATCTACTTTTGCCGTTTCTCCTTCTTGAATTCCAATATGCAATAGAGTTCCTTCATTGAAGGATTCAAATTCCATGGTCGCTTTATCGGTTTCAATTTCGGCTAAAATATCGCCTTCTTCGACTTTATCTCCAACTTGTTTTAGCCATGAAGCAACGGTACCTTCTTCCATGGTATCGCTTAGTCGTGGCATGTTTATTACTTCTGCCATAGCTTATTTAATTTTATGGTCTATAAATGGATAATCTTCTTGCTCGTAAACAGAATCGTACATGACACTCTTTTCTGGATATGGTGAATCTTCTGCAAATTTTTCACATTCAGAAACTAATGCTTTTACGCGTTTATCTATTGCTTTTATATCATCTTCGGTTGCATATTCATTTTCAAGAATGATATCTTTTACTTGCTTAATTGGGTCTATTTTTTTGTATTCTGCTACCTCGTCTTTAGTTCTGTAATGTTGTGCATCAGACATTGAGTGACCTCTGTAACGGTACGTTTTTACTTCTAAAAATGTTGGTCCTCCGCCGTTACGTGCTCTTGAAATTGCTTCATCAAAAGCCTCAGCAACTTTTACAGGATTCATACCGTCTACTGGTCCGCATGGCATTTCGTAGCCTAATCCTAATTTCCAAATATCTGTATGGTTCGCTGTGCGCTCTACTGAAGTTCCCATAGCGTAGCCATTATTTTCACACACAAATACTACTGGTAAATTCCATAACATCGCTAAATTGAATGTCTCATGAAGTGACCCTTGACGAGCAGCACCATCACCAAAACAGCAAATAGTCACCGCATCTACATCATGATACTTATCACCAAAAGCGATACCTGCACCTAAAGGAATTTGACCACCAACAATACCATGACCTCCATAAAAACGGTGTTCTTTAGAGAAAATATGCATTGAGCCTCCAAGACCTTGAGATGTGCCAGTTGCTTTACCATAAAGCTCTGCCATAACACGTTTTGGGTCTACACCCATACCTATTGGTTGAACATGGTTACGATAAGCAGTAATCATTTTATCTTTGGTTAAATCCATAGCATGTAAAGCTCCGGCTAAAACTGCTTCTTGCCCATTATATAAATGAAGAAAACCTCTTACTTTTTGCTGAATGTAAACGGCTGCTAGTTTGTCTTCAAACTTTCGCCAGAAATACATGTCTTCGTACCATTTAAGGTAAACTTCCTTTGTTACTTTTTTCATCTATTTTATTTATAAATAATAATCGCCTCCTTTGAATAATAAAGACGAATAACAAAAATAATATATTAAGACATAACCAAAAAAGACTATGCTGTAAAAAATGTAGTTTATGTCGTTAAAAAAATACGAAAACGTTACAGTACCGAACTTTCGAAAACTAAAGGCAAAAGATTAGCTAGAGATTTTGATTTTACAACTTTACCTTTAGCTCCCATAAAATAGATTTCAATGGGTTGCTTTTGCTTAATTTCATATTCCGCAATGGACTGTCTACAAGCTCCACAAGGTGGGATTGGCTTATTGGTAACTTGATTTTGAGATGATGCCGTTAAAGCCATTTTAAGCATTTTGGCTTTAGGGTATTTTGCTCCTGCATAAAATATTGCAGTACGCTCAGCACATAATCCTGAAGGATAAGAGGCATTTTCTTGATTGCTACCAGATACAACTTCACCGTTGTCTAATAGAATAGAAGCTCCTACATTAAATTTTGAATATGGAGAATAAGCAGTGTTACGAGCCTCTACAGCCAATTGCATCAATTTTTGAATATCTTCAGGTAGTTTCTCTAAAGAATCATAAACCACTAATACTGCTTCGATCTTAACTTCTTTCATACCAAATCAAATGTAACTAGACAAAAAAACTATTGCTCTAAGACAATAGTTTTTTTGTTTTGATTTTAAAATTTACGATTAATATTCGGTATACTCACCATCTCCAAAATTAAAGGTTAGTGAGAAACGTAAAGTATTTTCTAAAGGACTCTGCACTCGAGAGGCTGAAAATAAGTAAGATAAATCTAAATTTATTGTAGTGTATTTAAAACCTGCACCAAGAGCAAAAAACTTTCGTGCACCTTTTTCTTCAGATTCATTGAAGTAGCCTGCTCGGAGAGCGAAGGAGTTATTATATGTATACTCTGCTCCTAAAGAATAAGTAAACTCTTTTAATTCTTCACTAAAGCCTCCTGGAGCGTCACCAAATGATTGAAAAACTCCTGACAAGAAGCTTACATCACTATCTTGACCAGCAGTTATTATTGTTGGCTCATCACTATCTTGTTCGCCATCACCATCTGTATCAACAAAACCTAATTCTGGAGGGGTTGGCACTAAAAGCTTAGCCAATTCAGCTGTCAGCGCCAGTTTACTATTTTGGTCGAAAATAAAATCGAATCCACCACCTAATCTCAAATTGGTAGGTTGAAACACATCTTGCCCACCATCATCATAACTAAACTTAGGTCCTAAATTTTGAATGGCAAAACCAGCTCTCCAACGTCCATTAAAATCGTTATAGGCATTTTCTTCACTTTGATAATACCCTGTAATATCAGCACCAAAAGAACTACCTGGATTTGCGTTAGGGTCTACTTGACCAATACGCAGTGCTGAACGAAAATATCTTAAACCAACAGCCATTGAAAATTGATCAGCTAACTTTAAAGAATATGCCACATCAATCGCGTATTCATTGGGTTTTACCGGAATACCTGGTGTAGTTGCGTCTTGAGTTAATACAATTTCACCAAGACTAAAATATTTGACACTAGCAGACACGGCACTAAACTCATTTAAACGGTTAAAGTACGTTGCGTAACTTATAGATATATCATTAACTAAACGCGTTAAGTATGGCGTAAAGCTAATTCCAAACCCAGATTTAGCTTCAGAGAAGGCATACTTTGCAGGATTATACTGCTGTGAAAATCCATCTACAGATGTTGCTACGCCCATATCTCCTAAAGCTGCTGAACGCGCATCTGGAGCCACAAGCATGAATGGAATTCCCGTAGTGATTACTGAAGATTGGTCCGGAAATACGATAGTCTCTTGAGAAAAAGTCATCTTTACGATTCCAAAAACCAATATAAGAGTTAAAATATTTTTCATTTAAGATGGTTTACTTAGCTGTTATTAATTGCCAAAAAAATGTTAACAAATATAATTTAATATTATAGTATTACAAGTTTTTCGATTTTTTCAATCTGCTTATTTAAACGCTGAGATTTTACTTTTAGTATATAGATGTATACACCTTTTCCTATTTTATCTCCGAAATCGTCTCTACCATCCCAAACAATATCCCTAGATAAAGTACTTGTAGATTTTCCTGAAGTATTAGTTTGCCCATTTAATGTTTTTACCAATTTACCAGAAACCGTAAATATTTGCACCGATACATCTAGAACATCACTACTGTTATGGTTAAACCAAAACTCCGTATAATCTACAAATGGATTTGGATAGTTAAGTACATTTTCAATAACCAAAACTTCATTATTATTAAAAACTTCGAACTGGATTTCGGAAACAGATGAATTATTATAGACATCCCAGGCTTTAAATGTTAATGTGTGTAAACCAGGCTCTAAGTCTCTAAAAGCAAACGTTACCGCACCACTTGTAAAGTCATCTACATTGGCTTGGTAATAATCATTTAACACAAAAGGATTGGTCTCGTCACCGTCTAAAATTGCTGTAATATCATGACCTATACCACTTGCCGTATTTATGCCGTTTTCATCTTGAAGTTTTGCAAGCAGCGTTGGTGACTCATTAGTAATACCTCCTGAAACAAAGTTTTCATCATTCATGAAAAGATTAATTACTGGACCTATATTATCTTCTTCTGCATTTTCGTTAATTCCACCTACCTGAATATCAAAACTATGACCTGTCTGGTCTTCTAAAACATTATTTCTTTTTGCATAAAAACTAACTTTGCCTGTGCCAATAGGAATACCAATGTCTCTAGGCACGACGAAATTAAAATTAAACTGACCATTTGTAATAGTAGCTTGACCTTTAAATATAATTTCACCAAGAGTGGTAAAATCTAGAATAATTAATCCGTTATCATCAGACACATTATCGTTAGCTAATGTACTTCGCTCTGTATCTTTATCAAAAACGGTTGCTGTAAGTATACCGCTGTAATTAGATAGTAAATTACCGCTTTCATCTACAACTTCACCCGATAATTTTACTCTACCCAATGCTTCTAAAACATCCGTAGTTTGTGAAATAGGCGTATCATTTATTTGAGTTAGACGAATACTTGGTTTTGGTATTGCTAATTTCATTGCTGGATCGCCGATAAAATGTACCAAGCGGTTTTGAGAACTCCCTGCAATCTGTGGATCTAATTTAGTTAATCGCAAAGCCTCAGCCATAGACGTATAATCATTAGAGCCATACGAGAAAAGATAATCTTCTAGAATTTCATTATATGCTGTCCCTACATCTACAAATACCTGTCGCGTAGTTGTAATTAATGCCACGGCACCTCCTTTTGTATTCCAGTAAGTAAACTCTCCTGCAGTTTGTAAATCTGGATTATCATATTTTGTATACTCACAAGTTACTGTTACAAAACAGTTGAATCGGCAATTGTTATTAATTGTCTGAGCATCGTTAATATCAAAAATACGTTCTTCTGCTAAGCCCAATTCGCCACCGTGACCAAAATAATTAACCAATAATACGCCTACATCTATAGCATTTTTAAAAGCATCATTGACATCTGGATATCTGTCGCCACCAGACGAAGATTGCTGCTGAAACGCATCTGAGTGTATTTTTATAGAATTAAAAAATGGTTTTTGCACACGTACATCTGTTGCTACATCATCCGTAGTTTGCTGCAATATTCGCTCAAAAGGCTGATCAACGTCATCTGACACCAAAAGGATGTTATTCCTCCAGCTTCCATAGGACTCTTCTGCGTAGTAGGCTTCGATTTTATCTACCACTTCTTTTGTTCGTTGAGGACTATCTACCAACATACGACCTACGGCTATATCTAAACGATTAGACGTTGACAACGTTCCTTCATTATCGTCCATCATACCATAAAAATCATCAGAAATAAGTGAATTTGTAACACTAAAACCATTTAGAGAGAACCATGAGGGCACAAAATTGGTATTGTTATTTAATCTGTCTTTATAATCGTAAGAAGCGTCACCAAAAAGACCTACATATTTCACTCTATTATCTGAAGTACTAGCATTGTTATAGACGTAGCGAACAAAATTACGAATGGCCGCTATATCTTGGCTCCCGGAGCTAAATTCGTTATAAATTTCTTGAAGTGTAATAACCTTAACATTGAGGTTATTTTTATTTCGGTTTATTTGCGCCAAACGTTCTGCCTGACTTAAAAACAACTGAGGAGTAATAAGTAAGTAATCTATGTCTCTAAATTGACCTTGGTTGTCTAAAAATATAGTACCTTTTAAATTCTGATTAGCCACTTGACTATTAGCGTCACGTTTCGGGGTTTGAACATCCGAAATTGAAAAAGCCACATACTTTCTTAGCTGGCCCGCATTAGTCTTGAAACTAAATTCCGAATTTTCATCTTCATTAGCCACAGATTGAACATTAAAAATATCTGTAACATCCCAAATATCAGAAACATCCGAAGTATTTGACACATTATACTGTACAACTCCTGAAGCAGAAGCTACCACATCATTTTCAAAAAATAATTGTCCGCCAGCATAAGCGAGTTCACGCTTAGCTTCAACATTTATATAATCTAAATAAGCAGAAGCAATAGGATTACCACCATTATCATACTCTAAATCAATTTCTAGATTTTCGCTAGAGACATTAACATTACTGTTAAGAAAAGCTCCTGTTCCGAAAATAAAAGCGTCAGGATTGATAGCTGTAAAATTCACATTTGAAACATCGCTATCATTAATAGTAACTGTCATTGAGGATGGCAATTCAGACACAGAGCCAAAAGCTATTCTCACATTTACAGGCGTTGATGTATCTACATTCGGTATTTCAAAATTATACTTTCGTTGTGTCACTACATCAAACTTATCACCAAACCATCTTCTACCTATTTTTACCAAATTGAAATCATCGACCTCATAAAAGTCATAATGCTGAAATTTATCTATCATAAGATTTGGTTCTGCTTCAGGTTGAGTTATTGCCGAAATACGTTTACCATCTCCGCCGCTAATATTAATGTAGTAGTAAGTCTTATCTGTATACAAATTAAGATTAGTATTTTGTTCTTGATTGAAACCCTGAGGTCCTTTAGCATAGAACAAAATATAATCTTGACTATCAAAACTTCCATCTTCTCCTCCAATAATCTTAATAGCGTTTTCTGTTAAATCAATCGAGACATCTTCAGCATTAAGATACGGTAGCATATTACCGCCATTACCATAAACCTTTATGTTCCTTGGATTAATAGAATTGATATTAACACCCAATTGATTCAGAAAATTTGCTGATAGTCTATGAACTCCTGTTGTATCAACATAAAAGCGATACCATTCGCCATTAGCTAATACAGAATTAGTTATTGCTGAAAAAGATGAAGTTGTAGATGCTCTATTTGATGAGCTAGTACTGTAATTGATTGTAAAACTAACCACTTTTTTAAATCTACTATCATCTTTAACAATAGGGTTGAGTTCGAAAAAGACCGAAGATTTTCCTCTAGCAGAAATATTTTTTAGCTGAAAAGTTAAATACGAAGAAATTTTTGAAACCTCTAAATCTTTCAAATCAGCTCTAGACATTTGCTCATAAACAACATTTGTCAATCTAGCAGAATTTTCATTAATCAATGATGATTCCTTCCATTCTGCAAAATAAACTAGTCCTTTTTCCGTACTGTAACTAAAGTGATTAAATTCAAAAGAAGGCACTTTAATACTCGAAAAACCAGCCTCAAGTGTCCTGTCACTGTCCCAGTTAATTACAAACTGTTTTTGTTGGGCAAAAGAAAAAAAACATAAAAAAATAAAAAATATAGTAGAGCTCTTTTTCATGGTAAGTAAACGCACAAGATTATACCTTATTATAGATGCACAATTTTTATTTCAAAAGTACAACAATAATTTATTTTATAACTCGTTATTGATATTCAAAATAAATCGTGAAATCAGCAATATATCCGTTGTAATGACAAAAAAACAGGATGAAATACATATTTTTTGTGCTTAATCGGTAAAAAATGTTGTTAGTTGTTCTTTAATTGCTATATTGCACGACCATTAAACAGAACTTACTTAATAGATAGTTTATGAGATACGTTATGAATTTTAGATTATTAGCAGCCTCAGCCCTAATATTTACTGCTTTTAGTTGTAAGCGTTCATCCAACTCCAGCAATGTAGATAGCGCCACTGGTTGGGCTATAAACGATAAGCAAGGTGGTTTTCAATACAACACTAGTTTTAAAGAACAAGAGACTCCTCCAGGAACAGTATTTGTCGAAGGCGGAACTTTTACAATGGGTAAAGTACAAGATGACCCAATGCACGACTGGAATAATAGCCCATCACAACAACACGTTCAATCTTTTTATATGGATGAGTCTGAGGTAACTAATTTAAATTACCTTATGTATTTAGGCTATTTAAAAAGTGTATATCCTCCAAGTGACCCTACATATTCTAACATCTATACAGGCGCCTTACCAGATACTTTGGTTTGGAGAAATCGCTTAGGTTATAACGAAATGATGACCGATAATTATCTTCGCCATCCTGCTTATGCAAACTACCCTGTAGTTGGTGTGAGTTGGATACAAGCCGTTGAATACGCAAGTTGGAGAACAGATAGAGTTGCTGAGATGTCTTTACAAGAATCTGGTTACCTAGAAAGAGACTCACAATATAAGGCTGATGCTGAAAGCACATTTAATACAGACACATATATTAATGCACCAACACAAACCTATGGTGGTAACAATTCAATCATTAATCCTGTGCGCTCTAGAAAACGTGCTCAAGTTAATGCTTTGGGAGATACTATAAATGTGTATGCCAAACGTGAGTCAGGTCTTATCCCTGTAAAATTTAGACTTCCGACCGAAGCTGAGTGGGAATATGCAGCCTTAGGTATGACAGAATTAAGAAGCTATAACATCTACAGAGGTCGTAAAAAATATCCATGGGATGGACAATATACACGTTCTGGTAAAAGATCTGGACGAGGAGATCAATTAGCAAACTTTAAACAAAGTGATGGTGATTACGGTGGTATTGCTGGTTGGTCAGATGATGGTGCCGATATTACCCAAGAAGTAAAATTCTATGCTCCTAATGATCATGGATTATATGATATGGCTGGTAACGTAGCAGAATGGGTTGCTGATGTCTATAGACCAATTGTAGATGATGAGTTTAATGACTTTAATTATTTTAGAGGTAATACCTACTATAAAAACGCTATTAATGATGATGGTACTGTGAAAATTGTTGTAGAAACAGTTTACGATACCTTAAGTAATGGTAAAATAGTAGCTCGTAATCTTCCAGGAGAAATTAAAAAAATCCCTGTAGACGAAAACGAAACCTACCTTAGAACAAACTTTGACAGAAGTGACAATAGAAACTTTAGAGATGGAGATCAAAAATCTTCAAGATACTACAGAGATAATTTTGATGATGATGAATTAGGAAATAGAGACGAAACTCGTAAAATGTATAATTCTCCAAAACATAAAATTGATAGAGACTCTGCTAGTGGTAAAATGATAAAAGACTATGACAAGTCTGCTAGAAGAACGTCATTAATTAATGATGAGGCGAGAGTTATTAAAGGTGGCTCTTGGAGAGACCGCGTGTATTGGATAGACCCTGCACAACGTAGATTCTTCCCTGAAGATATGGCTACTGACTATATCGGATTTAGATGCGCAGTATCTAGAGTAGGCTCTAAATCTAAATCAAACAAAAAGAAACGTAACTAATCTTAATTAATTAGGCTATATTCTATAATATGACTTAAATAAGTTGTATTTTAGTAAAAACGAAAGTCATGATACCACAAAATTTCACAGAATACTTCAAAAGCCTCGAATTATTTGAGCGACAGGAAATAGTAA
>NZ_JABDQL010000121.1 GCF_013042245.1 Winogradskyella sp.
TTACTATTTCCTGTCGCTCAAATAATTCGAGGCTTTTGAAGTATTCTGTGAAATTTTGTGGTATCATGACTTTCGTTTTTACTAAAATACAACTTATTTAAGTCATATTATAGAATATAGCCAAAAAATACTAATCTTCTTTTTTGTGTTGCTCGGCATATTCAGTTAAATCCAATTTTTCAAAATGTTGCAATACAATCTCTGTTAGAACAATATTTTGAAAATTAGTATTCTAAAAAAACTTTAAACACCCTCATTTTTTGGTGAAGTTAGTTTTCAAAACAATTAATTTGTTTTTATGTATGAAACAATACCCCGTTTAACAGACATTCGTATTGATGGCAATAGCTCTAGCAGCAAAACGTGTAACATACCAACAGTAAATATTGGAAGTGTTGTTTATGATGGAAGCGGTTCATTTGCTCTTTCAACATCTGGAGAAGAAATTATAATTTATCAAAGTTCAGCTTATCAAATATTAGTAACGCCTGTATGACTTTTTCAATCTGATGATGTTGCAGATTGACCAACTGGTTTAAACCCGGCGTATATAATAAACTTTGATATTCAAGTACCTGACACAGATATAGGCGTATATACTGGGGCTTCTAATTTTAGTAGTTTAGCTGATTTTTTGACTTACAAATTACAAATGTTGTTAGCAACTGGAACACTCAAGATAGTAGCGGAAACAATGGTAATGACAATGTTTCTCCAGATTATCCTGATGATTTAAATTCTGGATTTGCTCAAACCTTAAGTCTAGATTTATTTTCTTTATCTGCTGGTTTAACCATTTTTCCAAATCCCACTAATGGGAGTAAATTTATTAATATTTCATCTGGATTGGATTCAAAAAAGAAAGTTATGCTTTATAACCTATTAGGTGAAAAATTCATTATTAAATAAAATATTGAGAGTCACTAAAGGCACAGTTTATAAGCTGTGCTTTTTTTATTCTTTTTCGTGTTCCTCGATATCTTCAGTTAAGTCTAGGTCTCTTAAAGGTTTATTCTTTAAGCCCATAATTCCAACAATTATCAAGGTCACTGTTCCTCCTAGCATCACAGCTAAAGGTGCACCAAAAATACGTGCTGCTATTCCGCTCTCTAGAGCTCCTAGCTCATTAGAAGACCCAACAAACATAGAGTTTACAGCACCAACGCGTCCTCGCATATCATCTGGGGTTTTAAGCTGAAGTATAGTTTGCCGAACCACCATAGAAATACCATCGAAAACACCAGAGAAAAACAAGGCTAAAACACTCAACCACATTAATTTTGAAGCGCCAAAAATTATCATACAAACTCCAAAGCCAAATACCGAAATGAGTAATTTTTTTCCTGTGTTTTTAGTAATAGGAATATAAGTCGTCGCCAACATCGTAATTATGCTACCTGATGAAAGAGCAGCGTTTAACAATCCAAACCCTTTCGGTCCGGCATCTAATATATCTTTTGCAAATACGGCAAATATAGCTACTGCTCCTCCAAATAAAACGGCAACCATATCTAGAGTTAATGCGCCTAAAATTACTTTATCATTGAAGACAAAACGCAATCCAGAAGTTATACTCTCTTTTACAGTCTCAGTAGTCAATTTATTTAAAATTGGCTTTTTACCAATCTGAAAAACCAATACTAAGGCTATCATTACCAATAAAAAAATAAAGCCAAGCGTATGGTGTACACCAATCCAAGCTATTAAAAACCCTCCAACTAAAGCACCAAAAACATTAGCCCCTTTCCATGTACTGCTACTCCATGTCGCCGCATTAGGGTATACTTTTTTAGGAACAATAAGTGCTATCAATGAAAATATAGTTGGCCCAAAAAAGGCTCTAAGCACACCTCCAAAAAACACCAATCCATAAATACCGTAGAGTATCGTGTCGGTTTGCCAAGTAGCTTCTATTTGGGTTGATGTTAGCCAGAATAAACCAAAACTAATTAAAGAAAAAAGAGAAATGCAAAGCGCAAATAAGTTTCTTTTTTCTTTTCTATCTACAATATGCCCTGCAAAAGGCGCTAGAAAAAATGCTGGTAAAAACTCGCAAAGCCCAATTATTCCTAATGATAAAGGGTCTTTAGTTAGAGTATAAACTTGCCACTCGATGACAACAAACTGCATAGACCAACCAAATACTAATGCAAAACGCAGTAATAAAAAAACATTAAATTCTTTAAACCGTAATGCTGCGTATGGGTCGTTTTTTGCCAAAATTTAAGCTTTAATATCCTTTAATTTTAATTGTAGACTCACATTACCATTCCAATGATTTTCGTCAATGGTATAAGCAGCCGAAAATGGTTTACTATTTGTAATCAAATCTAATTTTTCTCCCATACCAAAACCAATTGCTACAATTTCTTGGCTGTCTCTTTGTTTAGCAGTAAATCGCAAATGGGTTTTATACTCACCTACACATTTTCCCCAGCCCGTATCTTTAATGCCTTGTGACATAAAAACAGGCGTCATATTTTCTGGACCGAATGGTGCAAACTGGTTTACAATTCGCATTAATCTGTCATCGATTTGATAGAGACCAATCTCCAAGTCTACTTTTAGCTCTGGAGTTAACAGCTTAGGGTCAATAGTCTCTTTGACTACTGCCTCAAATTTTGCTTTAAATGCTTCGTAATTTTCAGCCAATAATGTTAATCCTGCGGCGTATTTATGTCCTCCAAATTGCTCTATATACTCTGAGCATGCTTCAAGTGCATTATAGACGTCGAAGCCTTTTACAGAACGTGCTGAAGCCGCTAACTTATCGCCACTCTTTGTAAAGACTAACGTTGGTCTGTAATAAGTTTCTGTTAACCTCGAAGCAACAATGCCTATAACGCCTTTGTGCCAATCTTCTTGATAAACCACAGTTGTAAAACCTTCTTGCTCTTTATTTTCTTCTATCTGAATTAAAGCTTCTTCTGTAATACGCTTGTCTGTTTCTCGTCTATCAGTGTTGTATTGGTCAATATCTACAGCATATTCTGCAGCGAGGTTAAAATCAGTTTCGGTCAGTAAGGTTACGGCATGGTTTCCGTGTTTCATACGACCAGCCGCGTTGATGCGTGGTGCTATAATAAAAACCACATCGGTAATGGTTAATTCATCCTTTTTAACCTCAGTAATAATCGCCTTCATCCCAGGTCGGGGATTACTATTTATAATCTGTAAACCAAAATAAGCTAATGCTCTATTCTCACCAATAATAGGAACGATATCCGCACCAATAGCTGTTGCTACTAAGTCTAAATATTCAACTAAATCTTCTGGAGTTTTACCTTCTTTTTGAGCTAACGCTGAAATTAATTTAAAACCAACACCACAACCGCAAAGTTCTTTAAATGGATAGTCACAGTCACTACGTTTTGGATCTAAAACAGCAACTGCTTCAGGAAGCTTTTCACCTGGTCTGTGATGGTCGCAAATAATAAAATCGATACCTTTTTCTTTAGCATAGGCTACTTTTTCAATAGCTTTTACACCACAATCTAAGGCTATAATAAGACTAAATCCATTGTCTTCGGCAAAGTCAATACCTTTATAAGACACGCCATAACCTTCATCATAACGGTCAGGAATATATGTTGCAATATTTTCGGCTTTTGTTTTTAAATAGGAAGACATTAAAGCTACAGAGGTTGTCCCATCTACATCATAATCGCCATAAACCATTATATTTTCACCCTCGACTATTGCAATTTCTATTCGAGCAATGGCTTTGTCCATATCTTTCATTAAATATGGGTCGTGCAAATCGTCAAAGCTTGGTCTGAAAAAAGTCTTCGCAGCTTCATAAGTATCAATACCGCGTTGTAACAATAAAGTTGCTACGGTTTCATCTACCTTCAAAGCTTCTTGCAGAGCTTTTATTTTTTGGGAGTCTGGTTTTGGTTTTATGGTCCAACGCATTATTGTAATTGGATAATTTTAGGTATTACGTTTTGTACCAATATGAAAATGGTTGTTAGTTTCAATCTTAGCAAATTGACGGAACATTTCCATAACACCACAGTATTTTTCTACAGATAATTCTACCGCGCGTTCGCATTTCTTTTTATCCAAATCCGAACCATAAAAATGATAATCTATAGCTACCGAATGGTAATACTTGGGATGCTCATCGGTTAATTCTCCAGAAACTTCAATTTTAAAATCATCTATTGGTGATTTCATTTTATCTAAAATAGAAATGACATCTAACGCTGAACATCCTGCTAATGACGATAGCATCATGGCTTTAGGAGATAAGCCAAAACGCTCCTCTTGACCATCTACATTAGTATCCATTACTACCGATTTTCCGCTTGGATTATCTGATTCAAAGGTCAATCCTCCTTTCCAATGTGTTGTGATTTTATCAGCCATTTTGTTTTAGTTTGTTTATTATAGAACTGTTATCTTGTACATTCAAAAATACGACTTAAAAAAAACAAATATGGCATTAGTAACTCCGTTATCTCCAGAGCACGATTTAGAAACCAAAGAATTGGCAGAATTCTTTAACGAAACTCTTGGTTTTTGTCCAAACTCTGTGCTTACTATGCAGCGCAGACCAGCAATTAGTAAAGCATTTATAAACTTAAGTAAATAATCCTCGGGGCAAGCCCACGAGGCATTAAAATAATTTCAATTGATTATTCTTTTTCAAACTTTTATAATCCTTTTCAACACCTTGTTCCTTAACATAATTTGCTATCAATTTTTCA
>NZ_JABDQL010000131.1 GCF_013042245.1 Winogradskyella sp.
ATTGAAAAATCAGATATACAGAAAGCGAGTAAGGTGAGATCTACTAAAGGACTGAGTCTACATGTTTATGGACGATTAGCCGCAGCCTTTATAACACTAATATTTAACTCTTGATTCGCATAATTAATACGTTTAATTATTATAAAGCTCAGAAACAAAAATGCCGCTTAACATTGTCCTTATAGAACCGGAAATACCTAATAACACAGGAAACATTGGACGCTTAGCTTTAGCGACGGGTTCACGATTACATTTGGTTAAGCCATTTGGTTTTGAAATAGATGATAAACGTCTAAAGCGTGCTGGACTCGATTATTGGCAACATCTAGAAGTTATTTATTACGATAATACAGAAGATTTTTTCAAGAGGAATAAAGATGAAAACATGGTGTTTTTGAGCAGTCACGGTACAAAATCGCATTGGGATATTAATTTTGAAGACCATATGTTTTTAATCTTTGGAAAAGAATCCGTTGGTCTATCAGAAAACATCACTGAAAAACATTCAGACCAACTTTTTAAAATACCTATGTATAGCCAACACATTAGAAGCCTAAATCTTGCAAGTGCCGTAAGTATTATTACTTATGAAGGATTAAAACAACTAAATATAAAATAGTTCTGAAAACAAACATTATAAGACTTCTACTTTTGTAACTTTAACAAAAACCAACGCCTTGAAATTTTCAAAAGCTAAAAGTCTAATTTCAGAATATCTACAAATTGCCTTTGGTATTGTTTTGGCAAGTATTGGTCTAAAAGCCTTCTTATTGCCTAACGGATTTTTAGATGGTGGTGTTACAGGTATTGCACTTTTAGTGAAAACATTTGTAGATGTAGATATCTCATATTTACTCGTTTTATTTAGTATTCCTTTTTTGATTTTAGGTTACTACACCGTTTCAAAACGTATTGTCATAAAGTCTATAATTAGTATAATTGGGTTGGCCTTATTTATTCATTTTGAAAATTTTGGTACAATAACAGAAGACAAACTTTTAATTTCAATATTCGGTGGACTTTTCCTTGGTGCTGGTATTGGTATTGCGATTAGAAATGGGTCTGTATTGGATGGTTCAGAGATTTTAGGTGTGTATTTAAATGATAAATTTGGTTTCAGCATAGGTCAGATTATCCTAATATTTAATATCATTTTATTCAGCATTACCGCTTATGTAATTTCAATAGAAGTAGCGCTATACTCGATTTTGACATATATCGTAACAGCAAAAGTGACTGATTTAACTATTGAAGGTTTCGAGGATTTTATTGGTGTTACCATTGTATCAAAACAATACCTTCTTATTGAAGATGCTATTATGAAAGAATTAGGTGTTGGAATGACGCTTTATCGAGGTACTCGTGGTGTTGGCAATTCAGGAAAGCAAGTTGATTTTGATATTATTCATACCATAATTAACCGTATTGACATAAAACGAATGCAACGAATTATTAATAGAATTGACAGTGATGCGTTTGTTATTGAATTTGATGTTAATAATGTAAAAGGCGGTGTTTTACGTCATTATTTAGATAAAAAGAAAAATAAAGTCTTACCTAAAATCTAACGACGCTTTTCTAACATACTCAAGTACATTTTTTCTACCTTAGTTCGTGCCCAAGGCGTACGTCTCAAAAATTTTAAACTCGACTTTACAGATGGGTCATGTGTAAAGCATCGAATATTAATCTCGTAACCCATATATTCCCAACCATAATGTGCTACTAAATCTTCAATAATTTGCTGAAGTTTAATGCCATGAAGTGGATTATTTGGTTGTGACGTCATTTTTTCAACTTTTCTATCATTGCTTTAATCTTTATAGCTTTTTCAAAATGGTCTAACTCATGGGTTTTTATCCACCAAGTAGCAGCTTCAAATAATAATTTAGGATTATCATTTTTATTTCTAAAAAACGCATAAAACGATACTCCAACATTATCCCCTTTTGTTGTAATCTTCAGATTACAAACCTCAATAATTTTGTCTTTTAAAGCAGGTGTCATTATTAATTTCTATTATCGTTATTTCGTCTTCTATTGCGATTTCTATTTCTATTAGAATTTCTTGAGTTAGAACCTCCACCTTCGCCTTTATGCTTGCTATTTCTTCTAGGACTCCGTTGTCTATTTTGACCAGGCTTGATAGGTTCAGTTGATGCATTTGGGTCGGGTTCAAAACCTTCAATAATTTCTACAGGTATTTTTTGAGCGATAAGCTTTTCAATTCCTCTTAAATAAGACGTTTCATCTGCACTTACCAATGACAGGGCTTCACCACTAGCTCCAGCTCTACCTGTACGCCCAATTCTATGTACATAATCTTCTGAGATATTTGGCAATTCAAAATTTATAACATGTGGTAGTAGCGGAATATCTAAGCCACGCGCCGCAATATCAGTAGCTACTAAAACTCTAATTTTTGCACTCTTAAAACCTGCTAACGCTTTTGTTCGGGCGCCTTGGCTTTTATTACCATGAATAGCGGCAGCCGTAATTCCTGAGCTAATCATTTTTTTGGTTAAACGGTTTGCACCATGCTTTGTTCTAGTAAACACCAAAACTTGTTGCCAATCACCTTCGGAAATGAGCTTAATAATTAAATCTGTTTTCTTAGTTTTAGCAACACGATATACTTTTTGTTCTATGACCTCAACCGCGGTATTTTCTGGAGTAGCTTCTACCTGTACAGGGTTGTGTAAAATAGAATATGCTAGTTTTTTAATATCTTTAGAAAACGTTGCCGAAAACATTAGGTTTTGGCGTTTGGCAGGTATGAGTTTCATGACACGTTCTATATCACGTAAAAACCCCATGTCTAACATACGGTCCGCTTCGTCCAATACAAAAATTTCAACATGACGCAAGGATAATAAGCCTTGACTTTCTAAATCTAATAATCGCCCAGGTGTCGCTACCAAAACATCAATACCTTGCCTAATTTTAGACACTTGAGGTTTCTGATTAACCCCACCGAAAATCACAGCACCTCTAATATCTAAAAACTCCGAATACTCTTTCACGTTAGCGTATACCTGTGCCGCAAGCTCGCGTGTTGGAGTTAATATTAAAGCACGAATTTGGCGTCGATGATGCCTTTGATTTTCTGATAAAATGTGTAATAATGGTAAAGTAAAACCTGCTGTTTTCCCTGTTCCTGTTTGTGCAGATGCTAAGACATCTTTACTATCTAAAACTGGCGGAATAGCCTTAGCTTGTATTGGTGAAGGTGTTTCGTATCCTTTTTTGGCAATAGCTTTGAGTATAGGCTCTGATAAGCCTAAAGATTTAAATGACATATATAAAGTTTATGAAGTAAACTCTATCTAATTTAGGTCACTCCTTTTAGTTTTGGCGAATGTAGGGCTTATTTTCCCCTTAACTTCTATTATGTTGAAATTCTCCATAAAAAAGTCGAACTTCGTCTAAACAAAATTTATTCCAAATAATTCTAAAACAATAGCTAGCATTCTTATACGGGACTTATACAACAACAGTAGACTCATATAGACCTAGAATAATAAAGTTTATTAATTGTGATTCTAAAAATCAAATGATTTTAGAAAAGAATATTTCTGTATTTCATTTGATCTATATACCGTTTATACCATTATAGAATTAAAACCTTAATTACCTGCAGGTCTTGTAATAATAGTTCTGAAATTAAAGACTTAAGTTCTGAATCAAAAGAATAGTATAAGAAATACTGATCAAAAAAGATTTTCCCCATTTGGATTCTTTTTGGTCCAGTATTGATATTAATTTTGATAGCATGGTTTAGCTTTAATAAACTAAGAACAGAAAATAAACTATTAGAAAGGTTATACCGTTTAAGTTATGTATTGCCGTATATATTTCGTATATTTACCTATGGGAAAAAAGGCGGTATTAAACATTAAAGAAACTGTTGTTGAACTGAACAACCTTCTTAGAAAGCAAAAAACGT
>NZ_JABDQL010000054.1 GCF_013042245.1 Winogradskyella sp.
CTATTGTATTGTTTTAATTCGCTCATCTGTTTACTTTTAATTCTCGCACGCTTGTGAGAGAAAACAAATTTACAAAATCTCGCACAGCTGTGATAGATTTCATAATTCCTTGTTTTGTAGCTTTTAATTTCCTTTAACTGCCGAAATCATAGCCATTTGTCTTGCCTGCTCATCATTCCTTTCTCTCTTTTCGATTTCTTCTATTTGCATAAATATTTTTGCATTATGACCATTGACTTTACTTGGGATAGTAAAAATGTCTATAAAATCCCAAATCCCTAATCCGCCTAAAGTAATCCAAAATAGAAATTGCCAACCCCATTTACCTAAATAAGCATAATGTGTTCCGAATAACAAGAAAAACAATAGATAAGCCGTACCCGTTGATTTAATCTGTGACTAAAGATAATGTTTGTTAATAATTTTAAGTCGTATTCTGACTAACGTAAAATTAAGTTGCTGTATTACAAGTATTTGTATTTAAGCCTAAATCTTCATTAGTTAATCCAAATTTATTGATTTGTTTTTTAATTCTCTTAGCCATTCCTAATTTTCTTTTTTGGTCTAAATATAGATAGCCTTCAGGATTTTCATAATGCACCCCCTTAACAACCATATTCCATATTATAACTGCAAGTTTTCTCGCAGTTGCTGTTATCGCAGATACTCTTCCTTTTCTAAAATTTATTCTCATAAAAAAGTCTCTTAAGGGTGTGCTGTCTTTGAGATTTCCTATAGAGTTGGCAGCGTTTCTAAGTGCTATTTTTAGTCTGTTACTTCCTTTTCCTACTTTGCTTGAAATTACTTTACCGCCGCTTACTTTGTTATTTGGCGCAAGCCTAAGCCAAGAGGTTAAATGTTTTGCTGTTTTAAATTTTTTAAAGCCTTCAGGACCTATCTCACTTATGATACTTAGTACTGTATTATGACTCAGCCCTTCAATTGCCAAAATATCAACTCCTTTAAATATTTGATAGGACTTTAAATTGATATCAATATTTTTTGGTGTGTTTTTATTGACACGCTTATACGGTTTTGGATCGATATGATGTTCCTGTTTATCTGGATCTTTACCAATAATTTCATCAAGTTTTTCTGCAATTTGGACATCACATTCTCGGATTTTCTTTTGTATAAATTTGTAAGTATCTAATTCGTCTTTTAAAGCATAGAGAAAGTCTTTCCTGCCATTAGAATGTAAAGCTTTTGCAATCTCCTCTTCACTTTTTCTACAATTATAATGTCGAAGGCTTGCTAACTTCACAGGGTCTTTCTCTCCTAAAACAATGGCATTGATAATTTTTAAACCTGTAAGACCAACAATATCTTTTACTACCACATCAAGACGAATGTTCATTAGTCTAAGATATTTTTGCATTTTCTTATTTGCAGATGCCGCTTGTTTAATGAGGTTGTGTCTGTGCCTTGTAAATGTTCGTAATACTTCTGTATCTTCATCTGGCAAGAAGCTACCAGATAACAGACCGAGACTGTGTAATTTTTGTATCCACTGACAGTCTTTAACATCGGTCTTTTTGCCTTTGATATTTTTGGTAAACTTACCATTACAAAGTGTCACATCAAATCCTTTAGATATCAGTACAGCGTGTAGATTTTGCCAATAGTTACCTGTACTTTCCATTGCCACGGTTTTGATGTTGTGTTGTGTAAGCCAATCGGCAAGTTCATAGAGATTTTCATTATAAACCCCAAATTCTTTAATCTCTTCATCGGTTTGACCAACAGCCACCCAATGACTTCTACTGCCAATATCAATGCCGGCGGCATTTTTATTAACAACATCTAAAGCTATTTTTTCTTCCATAATAATATGTTTTAAAAAGCTCTAAGAGAATGTGCTTTAGGCAATGAAATTATTCTGAACGGGATTACCAAAAATGGCATCGCCAATGGGCTTTTGGCAAACATTCCAACCAGAATTGCGCTCGTGCTTGATCCAGAGGCAACACTTTGAAAATCGGTCTTACATAGAGCTAAAGTTAATACCTCAAAAATACGTGTTTCTACGTTAGCCGAGGGACTTTAGGGTTTTGAAGTCTATGGGGAATTACCCCCAACGTGTTTATATATGGTTTGTTGCGTGGTTTAGGCAATTAATTTAGTAAATAATTACTGACAAAGAAAATCCGTGAGGATTTTCGCAAGTAAGCAAAAAGCCAGCAATAAA
>NZ_JABDQL010000140.1 GCF_013042245.1 Winogradskyella sp.
TGATGAATTCATTGTGTTAAGCTGTTGATTATCAGTATAATATACAAATAATTAATAACTTAAACAACTAAAAATCATGTAGATAGCTCACTATTTTTTTGTCTAAAAAAGTATGATTTTGCCCTGGTTATACCAGGTGGTTTATTTAATAGCGAAGATCAGATTTACGCTTCTGTAATTGGTCAGAATGTTGGGATATCAGATTGGAGTAATGGAGTAAACATTGGGGAAGTATTTTTAGGTTTTTTGGGAATCTTTAATGATCACTTTGAATCAAGAACAAATAAAGAGGTGCACTCATTTATTCCAACTGCAAGTGCTTTAGGTTTTATAAATCCAGATTTTGACTGGTCAGACCCAATGGACAGAGATTTAGTGTGTTCTGGTGAAATACCTTTTGACAGTTATTTTGGACCAAAAGAAAATGAGCAGCATACTTCTTTTACAGAGAGCAGCGTTAATTGGTTATTAGAAGAGTTGGCGGGCAATCCTCAATTACCACCACTATATTTAACAGATACAGATTTTAATGGACCAGATAGAATTTGTATTGGAGAAACCAGATCCTTTTCATTTAAAGACTGTCAATTAAGGGGTATACCAAATTGGCATGTAACTGGTAATTTAGAAATTATTTCTTCTAATAGTACAACTGTTTGGGTTAGACCTTCAATTCCATCTTTTGATGGTTGGGCTACTGTAAGCGTTAATACACCAACTCAAGTTTTTAGAAAACGTGTTTTCATTGGTACACCTGTTGTTGAGACTGTTACTAAAGTAGATATTAATGAAATACCGCACATAAGTTTAGATTCAGGTATTAATAATTGTGAGGTTGGATTGAGACTTGATTTTACGCCAAACAACAATGATGTTACAGATATTGAATGGCAAAAAATAACAACAGACGTTGCGTGGTCAAGGGATTATTACGATTATGATGATAGGTATGTATTTATTTATCCAACCTGTAATAAAAAGTTTAAGTTTAGAGTTAGGTCATATAGCGACTGTGGTGGATGGACAGAATGGCAAAATTTAGAGTATGATATTACTGAATGTACTGGAAGTTGTCCAACACCATTCAATGGTATTGTTTCAGATAATTTTGTATTATATCCTGTCCCTGCAAATGACGTCATTAATATTAATTTGGTATCAAATCCTTCATGGGACTTCCCTTGTTTAGAACCTTCTGGTGGTATTGGGTCTGATGAAATTATTGACTCAGGAGATGGTGGCTCTTCAAATTTGCCATGTACTAATCCTAGGTTAAGATTAAACATATCTTTTTATAATAATGTAGGGACGTTAGTCTACTCTATAACTACAATAGGTATTCCCACGCAAGTCAATGTTTCAAACTTAACAACAGGTACATATGTAATGCTTATAGAGTATAATGGACAAGTAGAGTCTCATAATATCAATGTCAATTAAGTTTTAGTTTTATTTAAATAGTGTCGAATAAAAAAAGCCTTCAGGATTCTGAAGGCTTTTTTTATAATTAAATAGTAGAAATATTTTATCCTACCGTTGCACGTTTAAAACCTGTTACTTCTACCTCGCCATAAGTGGCAACGTATTGTGCAACGTTTTTCTTTTCGTCTTTAATAAACGCTTGGTCTAATAGGCACTGCTCGTTATCTAAAGTGGTGTTGTCAGAGATAAAACGCTCCATTTTACCAGGTAAAATGCGATCCCAGATTTGTTCTGGCTTACCTTCAGTTTTTAATTCAGCTTTTGCATCTTCTTCAGCTTGTGCTAAAACCTCAGGAGTTAATTGAGACATAGAAATGTATTTCGGTACATTTTTTAAAGTTTTCCCCAAACGTCCTAATTCGATATTATCTTTTTCGATAACTGCGATACGAGCTTCAGTTTCTGATGCTACGAAAGCTGGGTCAAAATCTTTGTAAGATAATGTTGTCGCACCCATTGATGCAACTTGCATAGCAACGTCTTTACCTAAAGTCTCGAAGTTATCCACAACTGCAGAAAAACCTACAATTGCAGCGATTTTATTAATGTGAACATAAGATCCAACATAAGCTGCTTCAACAACTTCAAAGGCATTAATGTCTAATTTTTCTCCAATCACACCTGTTTGCTCAACTAATTTTTCGGCTACAGTCATTCCTCCAAAATCAGCAGCTAAGAAATCTTCTTTGTTACTGTAGTTTAAAGCAATATCTCCAAAGTCGCTTGCTAGTTTTAGGAAATTTTCGTTTTTACCAACGAAATCAGTTTCGCAACCTAATACCAATGCAATACCTTTAGTATTGTCAGCATTGATTTTTGCAACAGCAGCACCTTCAGAAGAATCTCTGTCTGCTCTCTTTGCTGCAACTTTTTGACCTTTTTTACGTAAAACTTCGATTGCCTTGTCAAAATCACCACCAGCTTCAACTAGTGCTTTTTTACAATCCATCATACCTGCACCAGTAGCTTTTCTAAGCTTATTTACTTCTGCTGCTGTAATTTTTACTGTGTTTTCCATAGTATATTAAAATTTGAAAAAGTCGCTTAATTATCTTTAT
Source organism: Winogradskyella sp. (assembly GCF_013042245.1). Lineage (GTDB taxonomy): Bacteria > Bacteroidota > Bacteroidia > Flavobacteriales > Flavobacteriaceae > Winogradskyella. Next base: position 2,541 of record NZ_JABDQL010000140.1, read on the forward strand.
TGGCCTTCGACTTTGCTCAGGGTTAAAAAAGAATTAAACGACTCTTAAATATTGTATAATTCTTTATTTATTCTTCTTCTTGAGCTGCAACAGGAGCTGTTTTAGCTTCAGGCTTGGCTGCTGAGTCGGTTGCTGAGCCTGTCGAAGTAGTCTTAGCATCAGCTTTTGTTGCTGGAGCAGCTGCTTTAGCTTCTTTTTCAGTACGTTCAGCTTTTCTTTCGTTTAAGCCGTCTGCTACAGCAGAGGTAACGATAGACAAGATTTTGTCTACTGATTTTGATGCATCATCATTTGCAGGGATTAAATAATCTACCTCACGTGGATCAGAGTTAGTATCTACCATTGCAAAGATTGGGATATTTAATTTTTGTGCTTCTTTAATAGCAATATGCTCACGCTTGATATCTACAACGAATAAAGCACCAGGTAAACGTGTCATGTCAGATATAGAACCTAAGTTTTTCTCTAAATTAGCACGTTGACGATCTACTTGTAAACGCTCTTTTTTAGATAAAGAGTTGAACGTTCCATCTTTCTTCATTCTATCGATAAACGCCATTTTTTTAACAGCTTTTCTAATAGTTACGAAGTTGGTTAACATTCCGCCAGGCCATCTTTCTGTAATGTATGGCTGGTTTACAGCACCTGCTTTGTCAGCAACAATGTCTTTTGCTTGTTTCTTTGTAGCTACGAATAAGATTTTTTTTCCTGAAGCAGCGATTTTTTTCATTGCTTCAGCAGTTTCTTCAATTTTAGCTGCAGTTTTGTAAAGGTTGATAATATGGATACCGTTACGCTCCATATAGATGTAAGGAGCCATGTTTGGGTTCCACTTACGTGTTAGGTGACCAAAGTGTACACCTGCTTCAAGTAATTCTTTTACTTCTACTTTTTCCATTTTGCAATAGTTTACGTTCTGTTGAATTAGCAATGCTCTATTTAGCTATTAGTTCTTGGCTATTAGCTGTTAGCTCATTTAGATGCTAAACTAAACTCTGACTTTACAGTCATGAGCAACAATAACTGGTTTTAATAATTTGCCAATTAGTGGCGGTTTCAATAAAATAAAATAATTCAGAATCTGAATTAACAGACTCTGAATTAAGTGTTGTTTGGATATTAACGTTTCGAGAATTGGAATTTCTTACGCGCTTTCTTCTGACCGAATTTCTTACGCTCTACCATTCTTGGATCTCTAGTTAATAGACCTTCTGGCTTTAATATTGCTCTGTTTTCAGCATCCAGCTCACACATTGCGCGAGATAATGCTAAACGTATTGCTTCTGCCTGGCCGGTGATACCACCTCCATATACGTTAACAGTAATATCAAAGTTGCCATCATTGTTAGTCATAGCTAAAGGTTGGTTTACTTTATACTGCAACGTTGCAGTAGTAAAATAATCCGCCATGTCTTTTTTGTTCACCGTGATTTTGCCTTTTCCTTTGGCAAGGTACACACGAGCAACAGCCGTCTTTCTACGGCCAATTTTGTGAATTACTTCCATTAGTTAATTTCTTTTAAATTAATTGCCTTTGGTTTCTGCGCCTCATGAGCGTGCTCAGTACCAGCAACAACAGTTAAATTTCTGAAAAGAACAGCTCCCAATTTGTTTTTTGGCAACATTCCTTTTACTGACTTTTCTACTAATCTGGTTGGGTCTTTTTCAAACATCTCAGTAGCTGTCAGGCTTCTTTGTCCACCTGGATAACCTGTGTGACGGATATAACTTTTATCTGTCCACTTTTTTCCAGTTAAGTTGATTTTTTCTGCATTAACAACAATTACGTTATCACCGCAATCAACGTGTGGCGTAAAGTTAGGTTTGTGCTTACCTCTTAAGAGTATTGCTACTCTCGAAGCTAAGCGACCTAAAGTTTGTCCTTCAGCGTCAACTAAAACCCACTCCTTATTAACGGTAGCTTTGTTAGCAGAAACTGTTTTGTAGCTTAATGTATCCACACTAATTTGATTTATTATGCACCACTTTGGTACAATTGATTAAACATTCCTCTTCCGAAAAAGAGTTTGCAAATTTAAGATAACTTATTGGATTGGCAAACCTTAGCTAATCTTTTTTTGAACTGAAAATCAAAGGTTTTAGGAATAACAAAAACAAGCTATTTTTTTGTAGCTCTATTTAATCTGTCATTTATAGATTTTCCTAAGTCGTAATCAGGAAAACGTTCTGCAATAATTACATCTAAGTTTTGACGGTCTAAAGTGTGAAGCGCATTGTAAAGTTTTGATGCAGCTTCAGACATATTACCTTTTTTAGATAAAACAATCTGAAAAGTTATACTTCTATCTTTTATTTCTGTTTGAAACGAAAGTACTCCGATTTCTTTGCCTGAGTATTTAGAAATAGTTTCGGATAAATTATCCGATAGAACTGTTTTAGTTTTTGGTGCGTAATGTCGTGCTAGCATCCCAGGTGCAACTGGAGCACTCTCTTTATGATTTTTAATTTCAATCTTACCTACAATCTTTTCAATTGCTTCAATAGAAGTAGAGCCTAATCTATAAATAATAGGTTCATCATTTTCAAAACCAATAATAGTAGATTCTATGCCGTTTTTGCATGCGCCACCATCTAATACCATTTTAATGTTGTATTTAAAATAATCTTCAACATGTTGGGGTGTAGTTGGACTTATTCGATTAAATGGATTAGCACTTGGTGCCGCTAAGGGAAACTCTAATTGTTTGAGTAATTCTAAAGTTACCGGATGATTTGGAATCCGAACGGCAACAGTATCTTTACCTGCTGTAATTATATCTGGAATAGTATTCTTCTTTTTAAGAACTAAAGTAATTGGTCCAGGCCAAAAGGATTCAGCTAAGAGCTTTGCTTTTTCGGGAACATACTCAACAATAGTATCTAAATACTCAAGTGAAGATATATGAACAATAAGAGGATTGAAATGTGGACGTTTCTTCGTTTCAAAAATAGCATTGATGGCTTTTTTAGAAAAGATATTGCCAGCTAAACCATACACTGTTTCGGTAGGTATAGCAACCAATTCTTCAGCATTTAATAATGCTACTGCTTTTTGTATGTCTTTTGAAATTATGCTCATAAATAGAGTGCAAAGCTACTTCAAAAAAATCAAGTTTTAATGTGCATCTAACCAATTATCGCCTATATCTAAATCTACATCTAACGGAACGGAAAGTTTATAGGCGTTTTCCATTTCAGTTTTAATAAGAGATTTCATGGCTTCGAGCTCTGGTTTGTAAATGTCAAAAACCAATTCATCATGGACTTGTAACAACATTTTGGATTTATAATCGCCTTCTTTTAGTTTGTCATAAATATTAATCATCGCAATTTTTATAATGTCTGCAGCGCTTCCTTGTATAGGAGCATTTACAGCATTACGCTCTGCTGCTCCCCGAACCACAGCATTACGAGAATTAATGTCTTTTAAATATCGACGACGACCTAAAACGGTTTGCACATAGCCGTTGTCTCTAGCAAAATCAACTTGCTTGCTCATGTAAGATTTGAGTTTTGGATAAGTTTCGTAATAGGTATCGATGAGTTCTTTGGCTTCGCCTCGCGATAAGTTGGTTTGGTTGCTTAAGCCAAAAGCAGAAACCCCATAAATAATTCCAAAGTTCACGGTTTTAGCATTGCTACGTTGCTCACGAGTAACCTCGTTAATTGGGACATTAAATACTTTTGAAGCCGTTGATGCGTGAATATCTTCCCCATTTTTAAAAGCTTCAATCATGGTTTCTTCTTCACTTAAAGCTGCAATAATTCGTAATTCTATTTGAGAATAATCCGCTGCTAAAAGCGTGTAGTTTTCATCACGAGGAACAAATGCTTTTCGCACTTGACGACCACGTTCTGTTCTGATTGGGATATTCTGCAAATTAGGATTATTACTACTTAAACGACCGGTAGCTGCAACAGTTTGCATATAATCCGTATGTACACGATTGGTGCTTTCTTCAACCTGAAGTGGCAAGGCATCAACATAGGTACTTTTTAGTTTAGCCAAACCTCGATAATCCAAAACATCTTGAATTATTTGATGGTCTTTTGCCAAATAACTTAACACATCTTCTGCTGTAGAATACTGACCTGTTTTGGTCTTTTTTGGCTTGTCAACCAATTTCAATTTTTCAAATAAAATAATTCCTAATTGCTTTGGTGAGCCAATGTTGAATTCCTCGCCAGCTGCTTCATAAATACGTTTTTCGAGAGTAGCGATATCGTTGTTTAAATCTTCTGATAATGAATTAAGAAAGTCTTTATCTAGATTGATACCTTCCAATTCCATAGCTGCTAAAACACGAAGTAGCGGCAATTCAATGTCGTTAAATAATTTTTGTGTGTTGGCTTCACCAAGTTCTTTCTCAAAATGTGCTGCAAGTTGAAGTGTAATGTCTGTATCTTCAACAGCATATTCTGTTTGTTTTTCAAGAGGAACGTCTCGCATGGAGAGTTGATTTTTTCCTTTTTTTCCAATCAATTCTGTAATAGATATTGGCGTATAATTCAAATAGGTTTCTGCTAACACATCCATGTTATGACGCATATCTGGATTAATGAGATAGTGTGCTAGCATTGTATCAAACAATTTGCCCTTAACTTCGATGTTATATTTGGCTAAAACCTTAATGTCATACTTTAAATTCTGACCAATTTTTTCAATATTCTCATTTTCAAAGAATGGTCTCAATTCTTCAATGAGTTGTTGTGCTTCGTTTCTGTCTTCTGGAAATGGAACATAAAACCCTTTGCCAGCTTCCCAAGAAAACGCAACACCTACTAATTCTGCGGTCAACGGATTTAGTCCTGTAGTTTCAGTGTCAAAACATACAGAGGATTGTTTCATTAAATTTTTCACAAAAAGTTTAGTACCCATTCCTGGTGCAACACTTTGGTAAAAGTGTGATGTGGTTTCAGCTGTTTTTCTTTCAAAAGTAGAAGTTGTCTCGCTAGTTGTATCATTTGAAGGCGTGCCACCAAATAATGAGAATTGTCCCGCACCAGCAGATTTTTCTTCTTTTGGTGTTGCCTTAGAGTCTTCTTTTTTTGTGGTGTTATCAGTCTGTGTTGCAGATGCTCCAGACGTAAATGTTTTTACAAAATTATCTGTGAGTCTTCTGAATTCTAATTCTTGAAAAATCTCTTTCACTTTTTCAACATTTGGATGGTCAAGTTCAAAATCCTTAGCATTAAAAGTTACAGGAACATCGAGCATAATGGTAGCCAGTTTTTTAGACAGTAGACCAAGTTCGCCGTTAGCTTCAACTTTTTCCTTCATTTTACCTTTTAACTGGTCAGTATTGGCTAATAAGCCTTCCATACTTCCAAATTGTGCTAAAAACTTTTTGGCTGTTTTTTCGCCAACACCAGGTAATCCAGGAATGTTATCTGATGCATCACCCATCATTCCTAGATAATCTATCACTTGCATTGGGTCAGTCACTTCAAATTTTTTCTGAACTTCAGGGATTCCCCAAGTTTCATAACCACCACCAAAAACGGGTCGATACATAAAAATATTATCAGTTACTAATTGTGCAAAATCTTTATCAGGCGTCACCATGTATACTTTATAGCCTTCTTTTTCGGCTTGTCTTGATAATGTTCCAATAACATCATCGGCTTCAAAACCTTCCTTTACCATAATAGGAATATGCATGGCTTTAAGAATATTATGGATATATGGAATTGCAGTTTTTATACCTTCTGGTGTTTCGTCTCGATTAGCTTTGTAGGCTTCAAACATTTCAACGCGGTCGACACTTCCTCCTTTGTCAAAACAAACAGCCAAATGGTCAGGACGCTCCCGTTTAATGACATCTAAAAGAGAGTTCATAAATCCCATTATTGCTGAGGTGTCTTCGCCTTTAGAATTAATTCTAGGGTTTTTTATAAAAGCATAGTAACCACGGAAAATTAGTGCGTAAGCATCTACGAGAAATAGTCGTTTTTGGTCGGACATTATATTAGTTTTTGTAAGTCTATAAAACTACAAAAAGTTAGGGGTTTATTTGAAAAGCAATTTGTAATTTTCCAGAATTAAACTCAATGCAAATGCAAACATTTTCAATAGCTATTCATGGTGGTGCAGGAACTCTGATAAAAGGAATGATGACACCTGAGCTCGAAGCAAAATACAAATCGGATTTAAAAACGGCTTTGGATGCTGGTTATCAATTTTTAAAAGAAGGAAAGTCAGCCGTTGAAGCTGTTGCGGAATCAGTAAGACTATTAGAGGATTCGCCATTGTTTAATGCAGGAAAAGGAAGTGTCTTTACTGCAGAAGGCACTCATGAAATGGATGCTGCGATTATGGATGGAAAAACTTTAAATGCTGGTGCTGTAAGTTTAATTACAGGAATAAAAAATCCTGTGAGTCTATCTCGTGATGTTATGGAAAAAAGCGAACATGTGTTTTTAGCAGGTGAAGGCGCCATGCAGTTTGCAAATGAGCTTAATTACAAATTGGAAGAGATAGATTATTTTTATGACGAATTTAGATACCAGCAATGGCAAGAGATTAAAGATTCTGATAGTTTTCAATTAGACCATTCTGCAAAAAAAGACAGTAAGTTTGGAACAGTAGGTGCTGTAGCTTGTGATCAACATGGCAACATTGCTGCAGCAACATCAACAGGAGGAATGACCAACAAAAATTGGGGTCGTGTAGGCGATAGCCCAATGATTGGTGCTGGTAATTATGCAAATAACAAAACCTGTGCAGTGAGTTGTACTGGTAGTGGTGAGTTTTTTATTCGTGGCGTTGTAGCATATGATGTTTCATGTTTGATGGAACATAAAAATTTATCACTAGAAGAAGCTTCAAATGAAGTGATCAATAAACGCATTTTAGAAATAAATGGCGATGGTGGTTTAATCGCTGTAGACGCAAAAGGGAATATAGCTATGCCTTTTAATACTGAAGGTATGTATCGTGCTTGTAAATCCTCAACAGGAAAAGAAGAAATCTCTATTTACAAATAAAAATCTTTTCCTTATTTCTCTAGATAAACGGAGCTTCAATAGGTAAAACTGTAACTCTTCTATTCCTAATATCATACTTGTCGCTATTCGATAAGACATGAACAGTCATATTAGTAATAGTCATAGGTGTACCTTCTTCTAGCAACTTTTCGTTATTGTGATTAAGTGTACTTCCATCAAAGACAATAACCATCCCAGAACCAATTACAGTACAATCGTTACCGTTTTTTATAATCATACCAGTATCTTCTGCAAGCCCAAATCCTAAAAGATTAGGAAACTTTGCAATGGCTTCAGATTGTCTACCGAATCTTCCACGACGAATAAAATGTGTGTCAATAACCAATTCAGGAATCAATCCTAAACCTTTGTACATTTTTACGGCACCTTTCACAAAAGATTCTGATGCACTTCCACCAGCAATCATCTCGTTTGCCATAGCCATCGAGCCTGCACTTGTACCAGCAATTACAAAACCGTCTTCATTTTTGTAACGATCTGCAAGAATTTGGTGTATGGTGGTATTTCCAATTTTATCAGCAATTTTAGATTGGTCTCCTCCAGAAAACATGACACAATTAGCATGTTTAATTAATGAAATAGCTTTTTCAGTTTCCGAATCTTCTTTAGATCTTATATCTAAAACTTCAACATTCTTACAACCAAGTGTAGAAAAAGCTGTTAGATAATTCTCTCCAACTTCTACAGGAATGCTTGAAGCTGTAGGAATAACAACAATATTTGCATTGATACCACCAGCTTCTTTAACTACGTGTGCCAATATACCTTCTTCAATAAACTCAAGTGTGTACATTTCATCAGCTTCAATACCTTTATCTTCATTTCCACCGATTGGTATTAAAGTTCCTTTTGCCTTCTGCATAATTTTAAATCTAAAATATCGGACAAAAATAAGCCAAATTTTCTATTGAAAAATACTATATTTATAATCTTTCACTAACTAAAATAAACGATAATGGAGATAAGAAGTATTAATGCGATGCGAGGACCAAACTACTGGTCTGTAAGAAGACATAAGTTAATAGTAATGGTATTAGACCTTCAAGAAATGGAGGAATTACCTTCAAACAAAATTGAAGGTTTTCCTGAACGATTAAAAACTATGTTTCCAAGCATGTATTCCCATCGTTGTTCCGAAGGTTGTGAAGGTGGTTTTTTTATGCGTGTAGACGAAGGCACTTGGATGGGTCATGTCATTGAGCATATCGCATTAGAGATACAAACTTTAGCAGGTATGGATACTGGTTTTGGTCGAACGCGAGGTTATGGAGAAGAAGGTGTTTACAACGTTGTCTTTTCTTATATGGAAGAGTCTGTGGGACGTTATGCAGCTAAAGCGGCAGTAGCCATATGCGAATCTTTAATAAAAGGTGAAGAATATGACTTAGAGGAAGATATTCAGCGCATGCGAGAACTTCGTGAAGCAGACCGACTAGGTCCAAGTACAGGTTCTATCGTAGCTGAGGCTGAAGCTAGAGGTATTCCATGGATTAGACTTAATAAATATTCGTTAGTGCAATTGGGTTATGGAGCAAACCAAAAGAGAATACAAGCAACTGTTACTAGTGAAACAAGCAGTATTGGAGTAGAATTAGCATGTGATAAAGAAGATACAAAATACTTACTTGAGCAAGCCGAAGTTGAGGTTCCTAGAGGCGATATTATTCGCCGAGAACGTAGCTTAGAAGAGGCTTGTCGTTATGTGGGTTATCCATTAGTAATAAAACCAATAGATGGTAATCACGGTAGAGGTATCACCGTAGATATTCAAAATTATGAAGATGCATTACAAGCATTTCATCATGCAAAAGATAGCTCTCGAAGTGGTGCAATCATTGTCGAAAAATTTATAAAAGGTGATGACTACAGATTACTTGTCATTAATAATAAATTGGTTGCAGCTGCAATAAGAACACCTGCACATGTTGTGGGCGACGGAAAATCAACAGTGCAAGAGTTAATTGATGAGGTGAATAAGGATCCAAGACGTGGATATGGTCATGAAAAGGTTTTAACTCAAATTACCGTCAACGAATTGACAAAAACCATTATAAAAGATGCTGGGTATACATTAGATTCTATAATTGCAGAAGGAGAACAATTAATTTTAAAAGATACGGCAAACTTAAGTACAGGAGGTACAGCTGAAGATGTTACAGATATTGTACATCCAGCAAACGTATCTATGGCTGAGCGTATTTCTAAAATTATAGATTTAGATATTTGCGGTATTGATGTCATGACTACAGATATTACTAAACCTCTATCCGAAACTGGAGGTGCTGTGTTAGAAGTAAATGCAGGACCAGGTTTTAGAATGCATTTGGCACCAACTAGTGGGTTGCCAAGAAATGTTGCTGCACCAGTTATTGATAAATTATTTCCAATTAAAGGTGATACAGGACGTATTCCTATTGTGGCAATAACTGGAACAAACGGAAAGACAACGACATCTAGACTTTTAGCTCATATAGCCAAAATGAATGGGTATCGCGTAGGTTATACAACTAGCGATGGTGTTTACATACAAAACAGGTTATTAATGACAGGTGATTGTACTGGTCCATCTAGTGCAGAATTTGTTTTGAAAGACCCTACTGTAAATTTTGCGGTTTTAGAATCTGCTCGTGGCGGATTATTAAGGGCTGGACTAGGATTTAAGAAGTGTGATGTTGGAATAGTTACTAACATTGCTGCTGATCATTTAGGCTTAAAAGGAATTAATACTATTGAGCAATTAGCGAAAGTAAAAGGTGTTATCCCTGAAACTGTCTTACCAGATGGATATGCTATTTTAAATGCGGATGATGATTTGGTTTATGAAATGCGTCGAACCGTGGACTGTAATGTTGCACTGTTCTCTATGGATGAAAACAACGCTAGAGTAAAGGCCTTACAGCGTTTAAATGGTATTACTGCTGTTTATGAAAATGGTTATGTTACCATTTGTAGAGGTGAATGGAAAATGCGCATTATGAAGGCAGAGCATATTCCGTTAACTTATGGCGGTAAAGCAAAATTTATGATTCAGAATGTCCTTGCAGCTATACTTGCAGCTCATGTTCAAGGTATTAGTATTGAAGATATGAAAGCTGCTTTGGAAACTTTTATTCCTTCGGCATCGCAAACACCTGGGCGATTAAATTTATTTAAGTTTAGCAATTTTAATATCCTTCTAGATTATGCACATAATCCAGCAGGAATGCGTGCATTAAAAGCATTTACAGATGAGTTAGAAGCTACTGTAAAAGTCGGAATCATTGCAGGAATTGGTGATAGACGTGTTGAAGATAACAACGAAATGGGTAAAATTGCAGCACAAATGTTTGATGAAATCATCATAAGACAAGACAAGCGTCTAAGAGGTAAAACGGAAGAAGAATTGATTAAAATGCTTAACGATGGTATCAAAGCCGAAGCACCAGATATGAAAACAAAGATTATACCTTCAGAAAGAGAAGCAATAAAACACGCGGTAAGGAATGCGGTTGATGGTTCTTTAATTGTTCTTTCAAGTGATGTAGTACCTGATGCTTTAGATTTAGTAAAACAACTAAAAGAACTAGATACTAAAGGAGAATTACATCTTGCCTAAAAAAAGAATATTTTAAAACAAAAAAACCTGAGTAATTTACTCAGGTTTTTTGTTTTAATGAAAAGCAGTAATTAAGGTGCAGGATTTGGTATCTCAGCGTGAACTTCATTAATGGCTTTCATAACGTCATCAGATAATGAGATATTGATGCTCTCAATGTTTTCTTCTAATTGATTTAAGTTAGTTGCTCCAATAATATTACTAGTTAAAAACGGACGCTCATTAACAAAAGCTAATGACATTTGAGCTAAACTCATACCATTGTCTTCCGCAATTTTCAAATAACGTTTTGTAGCTTCAGTTGCTTGCTCACCACTATATCTTGCAAAACGAGGGAATAATTTTAAGCGTGCATTATCTGCCGCGGTTCCTTTAATGTATTTACCAGACAACACACCAAAAGCCATAGGAGAATATGCTAACAATCCGACATTTTCTCGATGTGAGATTTCTGCCATATCGCCTTCAAAAGGTCTGCATAATAAAGAGTAAGCATTCTGTATTGTAATTGGTCGTGGTAAATTATGTTGTTTAGATTCTTGTAAATAACGCATGGTTCCCCAAGCTTTTTCATTTGATATTCCTATTTGTCTAACTTTTCCCGACTTTACAATGTTATCAAGATTGTGAAGTATTTCATTGAAGTTGTCTTCCCATTTATCATTATCATTTCTTGTATAATCTCTTACTCCAAAAGTATTAGTAGTACGCTCTGGCCAATGTAATTGATACAAATCTATATAGTCTGTTTGCAACCTTTTTAAGCTATTCTCTACAGCTTCGTTGAGTGCTGTTTTACTAAAACCTGTGGTTCTTATATGTGCAGTATAATCACCAGGACCAGCAATTTTTGTTGCTAAAACAACTTTATCTCTATTCCCTGTTTTTGTAAACCAATTACCAATAATACGTTCGGTTTCTGCATAAGTTTCTGCGGTAGCTGGTACGGGATACAATTCTGCCACATCAAAAAAGTTGACACCTTTGTCTAGCGCTAAATCCATTTGAGCAAAACCTTCATCTTGGGTATTTTGATTTCCCCAAGTCATTGTGCCAAGGCATATTTTACTAACTTTTATATCTGTATTTGGAAGGTTGGTATATTTCATAGTAATTATTCAAAAAATTTTAACAAAAATAAGAAGACCTTTCAGGTTAGTGAAACCTGAAAGGTCTAAATCTATGTTAAGGTTTATGGGTTATATGTCATTCAATAGCTTTGAAATCTCATCTAACTTTGGTGTTAAGATGACTTCAATACGTCTATTTTTCGCTTTGCCTTCAGCAGTTTCATTACTTGCAATAGGTGCATACTCACCACGACCAGCGGCTGTTAAATTCTCAGCTTTTATAGATGAATTTTCTTTAAGAATTTTTACGATTGAAGTTGCACGCTTCGTCGATAAATCCCAGTTGCTACTCAATTGTGCATTGCCTTTGTATGGTACGTTATCGGTGTGACCTTCAATTAATACTGCGATATCAGGATTTTCTGCTAGAACGCTTCCTAATTGCTCTACTGCCTCACGACCTTCGCTACCAACAGCCCAACTACCAGAGTTAAAAAGAAGTTTGTTTTCCATAGAAATGTAAACCTTGCCGTCACGTTGCTCTACCGTTAAGCCTTTGCCTTCAAAATTAGTTAATGCTTTTGAGATGGCATCTTTGAGTTTAGTCATTGCGGCATCTTTTGTAGCAATTACATTCTCCAATTCAGCTACTCGTTTTAAACCTGCTTCAAGCTCTTTCTCTAGTTTGTTTAAGCGATCACTTTCTGCAGCAAGCGCTTGTTCTTTAGCTTCTAGTTGTGCTAAAAGCTCTCTGTTTTTTTTGGAGTTAGCGGCTATTGAAGCAGAACTTTGTTCTTCTAGTGCTACGTATGATGCTTTTAAATTCTCTAAATTAGACTTTGATGCTGCCAGTTCAGTAGTGAGTTGGTCTCGTTCTTTTATAGCATCATCATAAGCTTTCTGTAATTTTTCTAAATCATTTTCAAGTTTATTTTTTTCCTCTGAAAGAGATTGATTGTCATCAGATAATTGACGATGCTCTTTTTTGAGGTCTGCATATTTGTCTTCTAAATCAGTGTAAATCTTTTTTGATACACATGATGAAAAAAGCGTTAAGCTTAAAGCTAAAATTGACAGTTTTTTAATCATAATCTTTTATTTGTATTTAATTGAGGAATTTTTAAAATCCTAATTCTAACAGAATAGGACAATGGTCACTATGAACTGCTTCGGTGAGTATAACGCTTCGTTTTAAGTTTTCTTGTAATGGTTTTGTTGCTAATGCATAATCCAAACGCCATCCTTTATTATTTGCTCTTGCATTGGCACGGTAACTCCACCAAGAAAATTTTTGTAATTCGGGATTCAGATAACGGAAAGTGTCTATTAATCCGCTGTCTAAAAAATTGCTTAGCCATTCTCGTTCTTCTGGTAAAAATCCTGAGACGCCTTTCATTTTTGGATTGTGAATATCAATTTCTTCGTGACAAATATTATAATCACCACAAATAACTAGCTTCGGTACATTTTTTCGCAAGTCATTGATATAATTGTGAAACATATCCATGTATTCTAACTTATGATTTAATCTAGCATCATTGGTTCCAGAAGGCAAATACAAGCTCATTACAGATACGTTATCAAAGTCGGCACGGATGTTTCTGCCTTCAAAATCCATGGATTCGATGCCTGTTCCAAATTCTACATGGTTAGGCTCTGTTTTACTCAAAATAGCAACGCCACTATAACCTTTTTTTTGTGCACTAAACCAATAATTATAGTTGTAACCAGCATCTTCAAAAAGAGATAAGTCTAATTGTTTTTTTTGTGCTTTAATTTCCTGTAGGCAAATGACATCTGGATCTGCAGCCACTAACCAATCTATAAATCCTTTTTTTAATGCGGCACGGATGCCGTTGACGTTGTATGATGCTATTTTCATATCGAATAATTAGTTCAGTATCAAAAATAAATAATACTGTACTTTTACAATGCTTTTTATTGTGAAATATGTCTTAAATAAAGGCGTTATTGGTTTGTATGCGAATATTAATTACTCTTCTTTGTTTTCTTATCTCATTTGCCGTGTTCGGACAGGAGAAAACTAGTAATTATAAAACAAAAAAACTCGCAGTTAAAGATGCTATTAAAATTGATTCGGTAAGCATAAATCCTAGTTTTTTTAAGTTGAAAACTAAAGGCGGAAAGACTATTGACTCTACAAAGTATTCTGTGGATTTTTCAAAATCAATTCTAAAATTAAAATCATCGATAGAAATGGATACTATTATTATTGAATACTTACGTTATCCTAACTTCATTACCAAAACTTACCGTCAGCTTGATGATAATATTATTGTGAAAGATTCAAAAGCGAGACAGAAGTTATTTCAGATTCAGAATAGTAACCGAAAGCCAGACTTTACACCTTTTGATGGATTAACGACATCTGGAAGTATTTCGCGTGGCGTAACAATAGGAAATAACCAAAACTCCGTTTTAAATAGCGAATTGGATTTACAGATTTTTGGAAAACTGAGCGAAAAAGTATCATTACGAGCATCAATACAAGATGCTAATATTCCTTTGCAAGAAAGTGGGTTTTCCCAACGTTTGGATGAGTTTGACCAAATATTTATAGAAATTTTCAGTCAGGATTGGCGTATCAGAGCAGGTGATATAGATTTGGTAAATACTACGAGTTACTTTAATGGATTTAGCAAACGTGTGCAGGGACTTTTTGTTAATGCCAATTTGAGTGATAAGACTTCGGTTTTTGCTTCGGGAGCTTTGGTTCGTGGTCAATTTACCACAAGTCAATTTACAGCGCAAGAAGGTAATCAAGGACCTTATAAATTACGTGGTCAAAATGGTGAATTGTTTGTGTTGGTCGTTTCAGGAAGTGAGACGGTTTATGTCAACGGTGTACCTCTTGAGCGAGGCGAAAATAAGGATTACATTATCGATTATAATGCAGGCGAAATTATTTTTAATTCCACTTTCCCGATTACTTCTGAAATGCGAATAACTGTCGATTACCAATTCAGTGAACGAAATTACTCAAGATTTACCGTTTATGGCGGAAGCGAATACAATACCGAAAAACTAAAACTGAATCTTTCGGTATACTCCGAGAGTGACGCTAAAAACCAACCACTTCAACAGAACTTATCAACGGAACAAGTTCAAATTTTAGCTAATGCTGGAGATGATAGGAGTTTAATGACGGCGCCATCAGCTGTTGAAGAAAATTTTTCAGAAAACCGCATTTTATACAGAAAAGAAATGGTTGGCACTGAGGAAATATTTGTGTTTAGTAATGACCCAAATGATCAGTTGTTTAGTGTAAGATTTACCTTGGTTGGAGATAATCAAGGAAATTACGTATTGAGTAACGATAGCACCGTCGCTAATATTTACGAATATATAACGCCAGTTGCAGGAATACCACAGGGCAATTTTGAACCAGTTATTCAGTTAGTTGCACCGGAACGTTTGCAAATCGCAACACTAAACGGGACATATACACCAACAGTGAAAACAAATGTATTCTTTGAAATTGCTGGTAGTAAAAATGACTTGAATTTATTTTCAAATACAGATGATGCTAACAATGATGGCTTTGCCGGAAAACTAAAAGTGCAACAAAAGCTCGTAAAAAAAGATAGTGCCTGGAATGTTTCAGCATTAGCAGATGTCGATTATTTACAGGATAATTTTAGAACAATACAGCGTTTGTACCGCGCGGAGTTTGCTCGTGATTGGAATTTAGATAATTCTCAAGCTAATCAAGGTAACGTGAGTTTGGGTGACCAATTACTTTTTAATTCTGGAGTACAATTGAGTCATTTTAAAAAAGGTAGAGTTGCTTATAATTTCGAACATTTAAACTATACCGAAGCCTTTAATGGAAACCGTCATAATCTCAATGCCAATTTACGCTTAGGAAATTTCACTATCTTTTCTCAATCAAGTGTTTTGTCGAGTAATTCAACTGTAAATACATCAAAATTTGTACGTTCTTTTAATCGTGTGGTTTACGGAAAAGACAATAATTGGGCAGGAGCAAAAATCGCTTTAGAAGATAATGAACAAATCGAAAAAGCCACAGGAAATTTAACAGCGTTGAGTCAAAAATTCACCTCCTATGAAGTCTTTTCTGGTCTTGGCGATAGTACAAAAGTGTTTGTGGAGTTAGGTTATATCCATCGTCTTAATGATAGTTTGCGGAATAATACTTCGACGCCGCTCAGCACAGGTAATATACAGCGTGTAAATATATCTAACACATATTATTTGAAGTCAAGATTAATTCAGAATAAAACAAGTAATCTTCAGTTGTTTGTAAATTACAGGAATCTTAAAGCTGAGGATAATACCTCACAAGAAGAACAGTCATTGAATAGTAGACTCAACTATAATCAACGTTTATTTAAAAATGTTTTAATACTCAACACAAGTTACGAAACCAATTCAGGAACCTTGCCACAACAAGACTTCACGTTTGTTGAGGTTGAGGCAGGTCAAGGAAATTTTACATGGATAGACTATAACGAAAATGGTGTGCAAGAATTGGGTGAGTTCGAAGTCGCACAATTTACAGACCAAGGCAGCTATATCAGAGTATTATTACCTAATCAGGTGTTTATACAAACACATCAAAATCGCTTTAGTCAAACCGTAACTTTTAATCCGCAATCATGGAATGTTTCAGAAAAGAAATCAAAGAAATTTTGGTCTCATTTTTATAACCAAACTTCATTTTTAGTAGATAATAAGTTACGCAGAAATGGTAGTGACTTTAATCTTAATCCGTTTGAGGCACTTAATGATAATAACGATAACAATCCAAATCGTTTGGGCTTAAATTTCAGTTTAAGAAATGTGTTGTTCTACAACAGAGGAAAGCAACGTTATACGACCTCTTACACGTATTTAACCAATAAAGCACAAACCCTATTGTCTATCGGCGCACAAAAAAGTAGATTGCGTAGTCATCAAGTCAAATTTAACCATAAGTTTGCTAAAAGTTGGTTGCTTAATACAGAAGGAATTTTAAGTAATTCCGAAAGTGCAAATGAGAGTTTTTTAAACCGAAATTTTAATATTGATGAAAGCCGATTTCAGCCAAAACTCTCCTATATTTTTAATGAAAATGCCCAGTTTGATGTGTTTTACCAATTCACGAATAAAAAGAATACCATTGGAAATTTAGAAGAATTATCTCAGAATAATTACGGCTTTTCTTTCACTTATAATAACGCGCAAAAAGTAGCATTGACTGGCGAATTTAATTACTTTGAAAATGATTACGTTGGTAATGCAAATTCGCCAGTAGCATTTCAGATTCTAGAAGGCTTACAGCCTGGTAGAAACTTTACTTGGAGTTTAATTGCTCAGAAGAAGTTGACTAAGTTTTTAGATTTAAATCTCAACTATTTTGGACGTAAAACGGAAACTTCAAAAACGATTCATACAGGAACGGTTCAGTTAAAGGCGTATTTTTAAAATAAACAAAGATTTTATACGCAACGTTTTAAAGAAACATGCATCTTTGTGGTGTGATTCTTGATGTAAGGAAAAGGATAAAAATCAATCAAACTAAATATAACTAAATATAAATGAAAAAAATTCTTATTGCCATTTGTTTCTTAGCTACAGCTTTTAACGTTAATGCCCAAGACGATTCAACTGCCTCAACCGCAGAAAACTTTAATGAAATAAAGCTTAATGCGCTTTATTTAGTCGTTGGTGCATTAGATGTCACTTATGAGCGTACACTTAATGAAGAGTCTGGTGTAGGTGCTTCTTTATTTATTCCATTTAATAACGGTGATGATATCGACTTTGATATAGACTATTATTTTTCGCCCTATTATCGTTTGTATTTTGGAAAAAAATACGCCGCAGGATTTTTCATTGAAGGCTTTGGAATGCTAAGCGGTTATGATACAACTGAAGTGAATTTTCAAAATGGTGACCCAATTATTAGAGAAAATAATTCAACAGCTTTTGCTTTAGGAATTGGCGTTGGAGGAAAATGGGTAACCAATAGTGGTTTTATCGGTGAATTAAATTTGGGTATTGGTCGCAATATTATTAACGCTGATGATTTTGTAGATGATTTAGTTGGTAAAATTAGTATTGGGGTTGGGTATCGATTTTAATCTAAAAACTTTTATAATTAGAAAATGCTAAACTCAAAATTTTGAGTGTTTTCAGTGTAAATTATTGATTAACAAATATTTATTGTCTTTTTTAAAGTTGCTAATTTTTTTAGCAACTACGTATTTATACGTATAAATAATTCAATTTTTTCATTTAGATTTACATACTCAATGAAATGTGAGGTTTCCTAATTAGCTATTTGTATCAAATGTAATAGACCCTTATTTTACAAATTAATTGAATAAGATAAAATTTATGATTATTAAAGCACAAAAGCACAAAAGCACAAAAGCACAAAAGCATTATTTAAATTTTTAACGCTAGTCTTGTTTCTTAATTATTCTTGCCATAATGAGGTTTATGAAGTTCATAACGACCCATTTGGTATAGCTCCTAAGTACTCTAAACAAAAGGTGTCTATTTCAGAGCTTATAGGTAAAGTGCCTACTTTTGAATCCTTTTATAATACATTGCAATTAAATAAAAATAACTCTACCACACAGAATAAAGATATAAATTTAAGTCCTTTTCATTATATAAAATATATTGACACAACTACTATTGTTAGATATACTGGTGATAATATTACAACATACACACTTCCTATTCTTACATCTTTAGAAAAAGACAAAGAAGATATCTTTAATCTGGTTATTAAAAATAGTGAACAAAGTAACTCGGCTTTTGTTATAAAGTACAGTAAATTAAATAATCTAGACGCGCCTAGTTTAGAATATTTCTCCGCAGATATAGCTATTTACAATAGCTTAGGTACGCTTTTTAGTAAAGGTACTATAAACACCGAAGCCATGCCCCAATCCTCTAATAAAACAGGTCAAATACTAAGAACGGATGGGGATGGTTGCCAACCAAGCATAGAACCTATATATAGCCGATGTGGTTGTGGCGGCAGTGCTAATGGCCACGGTCCTTCTGGCCCACCTTGTTGTGAGGGTAGCCCATTGATAGGTTTTGATATTACTTCTTGTCCTAGTGGTGATAGCAGTAATAACAACAATGATGGAGATACTAATGATAATACTAGTGAAGGTGATATGTTTGGAGATCCTTTTGGAGACCCTGGTGATGGTGGTCCAGATGGCGGTAGTGACGGATCTGGTAGTCCTACTGTTGCAGTGGGTATTAATGACCTTATGGAAGTATTGGACACTTATGATCAGCTATTTGGAATACTACTAACTCTTAACCAAGCTGACTGGTTATTGAACAACCAAGAAATAGATTTGCAAATTAGAAACTATATAGTTGGTAATGGTTTTTCTAATGAAGCAATAGAGTTTTCAAAATTGGCTTTGGAGGCACTACAAGATAACGACAACGACGGCCAACCTGATGGCGAAGTGGATTTTGAGGAAAATATTATTTACGAGAGTTCATTTAACGATTACCCATGTCAAAAACTCATAATATAAGATGCTTTAAGTTCAGGCTCACCTTTAACACAAGCTGTGTCAAATATTTTTGGACAAAATAATTCAATGAATTTAATAATTGAAACTTCATCTACTTTAACAGCAAATGCAACTACTACGCCTATATCAAATTGCAACTCTAATAGTTGCACCATAACCATTAAGTTTAAAGAATCCTATATTGAAACTGCAACAGATTTGTCAATAGCAAGAACTGCTATACATGAATCTTTACATGCGATTTTAGCATATATGTATGAGCAAGGATTATTAGAATCGCAAGATGGAACTCCTTTAGAGGGGTATGAAGAATTGGTAGATAGTTACACATTATATTTAATGGGAGAAACTCAATTCTTGGGTTTAAGTCAACATGAACTAATGATAGATTTTATTCGCTTTCAGGTTTAATACCTCGAGGCTTGCCTCGTTAATTATTACTATTTTGTGACTCGATGTCACAGAATAGTAAATATATCCATAAAAGTCATAATGTTACAGTTTTACTATATCAT
>NZ_JABDQL010000056.1 GCF_013042245.1 Winogradskyella sp.
GAGCTATACATTATATACGTTAAATTTTGTTTAACTATAATTTTAAATAGTTAAACATTCTTATCTTTGTTAGGTAAATTTATTACAATGGCAAAGAAAAAATCAATCTCTCAATTAGACCTCATCACTTTTTACATGGATTACGTGCTTATGCACGACCACGAACCAAAATCTGTTTATGCATTTGCGAAAGATAACAATTTTGAAGAGTCAAAATTTTATGAATTCTTCGGTTCTTTTGAAGCTTTAGAGCAATCTATTTTTAAAGTATTTTTTGATAACACACATGCTACTTTAGAAAAAAGTGAAGACTACAAAACGTTTGATGCTAAGAATAAACTATTAAGTTTCTACTTCACCTTTTTTGAAAACTTGACAGCAAATAGAAGTTATGTTGTACATTCTTTAAAAGGAAATAAAAATAGTATGAAATCGTTGAAAACGCTTTCACACCTTAAAAAGAGTTTTAACAATTATATTGAGCACTTAGGCATCAACACAATCGACTTACAGCAAGAACAACTTGAAAAAATTCAGAATAGAGGATTAAAAGAATCTGCATGGTTTCAGTTATTAATCACTATGAAATTTTGGCTTGATGACACCTCACCTTCTTTCGAGAAAACAGATATTTTTATTGAAAAGTCGGTAAAAGCAAGTTTCGATTTAATTGATACAACACCATTAAAAAGCATTATAGACTTTGGAAAATTTTTATTCAAAGAAAGAATACACACCAACTAATAACTACTGAATTAATTTCAGTCACATATGAAAACAATAGATAGTATTCCAATTTCAAAAATATCACGTGCATCAAAACTGGTGTCTACGGGAGCAAAAGTTGGTGTCAATTATTTAAAATATTACGGCGATAAATTGGTCAATTCTGAGGTAGATGCCAAAGAGCGACTTAATCAAAATAACGCAGAAGACATTTACGATAGTCTTAAAAAACTTAAAGGTAGTGCGCTCAAAGTAGCACAAATGCTCAGTATGGAAAAGAGTATTTTACCTCAAGCATATGTAGAAAAATTTTCATTATCACAATTTTCGGTTCCCCCATTGTCGCCTCCATTGGTGATAAAGACTTTCAAAAAATATTTTGGAAGCCATCCGGAAGATTTGTTTGATACTTTCAATGCAACCTCAGTAAACGCTGCCAGTATTGGGCAGGTCCACCTTGCAGAAAAGGATGGGAAAAAATTTGCTGTGAAAATTCAATATCCTGGGGTTGCAGAAAGTATTGCTTCAGATTTGGCATTGGTAAAACCAATAGCTATCAAGATGTTTAACATTAAAGGAAAAGATTCTGATAAATATTTCAAGGAAGTAGAAGATAAATTAACTGAAGAGACTAATTATGTTTTAGAAATAGAACAAAGCAAAGCAGTAGTTAATGCTTGCAAACACATACCTAATCTCGAATTTCCAAACTACTACGACGAGTTATCCTCTGAACGTATAATTACAATGGATTATATGAAAGGTGAGCATCTTTCAGAATTTGTTGAGCGTAATACAAAACAGGATATATCAAACCAACTTGGACAAGCCTTATGGGATTTTTATATGTTCCAAATTCACAATCTTAAGAAAGTACATGCAGACCCACATCCTGGAAACTTTTTAGTTTCTGAAGATGGTAAACTGATAGCTCTTGACTTTGGCTGTATGAAAACTATACCTGACGAATTTTATGTCCCGTATTTTGAATTAGCAAAAAAAGAAAGCATTGAAAACCCTAAAACTTTCAAGGAAAAGTTATATGAATTAGAAATCCTACGTGATGATGATTCTCCTGAAGAGGTAGAATTCTTCAGCGATATGTTTCACGAACTGTTAAGCTTATTTACAAAGCCTTTTCATTCTGAAACCTTTGACTTCTCCGACCCAACCTTTTTTAATCAAGTTGCTGAGATGGGGCAACGGTATTCAAAAAGCACAGAACTTAGAAAAATGAATGCCAACAGAGGCTCTACACATTTTATTTATATCAATAGAACTTTTTTTGGGTTGTATAATTTAATGTTTGACCTAAAAGCTGAGGATATTAAGATTAATAATTTTATAAATTTTTAGATGGCTGAGTTTAGTTTAGATGATATTTCTAAAATGCATCATTTATATCGTATAAATCTTATAAATAGCTGCTCAGGCTACAAGTCTGCAAATTTGCTAGGCACAAAAGATTCAGAAGGCAATACAAATGTTGCCGTTTTTAGCTCATTAACACATATGGGCTCTAACCCTGGTTTATTGGGTGTTTTTATGAGACCAACTTCGGTAATAAGACATACTTACGAAAATATTAAAGCAACTAAAAAATATACCATAAACCATATTCATCAAGATATATTAGAAGATGCACACCATACATCTGCAAAATATGATAAATCTGTTTCTGAGTTCGAAGCTACGAGTCTACAAGACGAATATAGAGACGGTTTTTTAGCACCTTTTGTAAAAGATTGCCCAATACAAATTGCTATGGAATTTGTTGAAGAATATCATATCAAAGCTAATAATACTATCCTCTTGGTAGGTAGGATTGAAAAACTCTACGTGCCTAATGATTTACTAGAAAAAGATGGTTTTATAAACCTATCAAAGGGAAAAATAGCGACTATAAACGGACTCGATGGTTATGCTGTACCCGAATTACGTACACGCTTAGAATACCAAAGGCCAAAAGTAGGTTTTGCACACAGAGATGATTAAAAACATCTTTAATTCTGAACCTAGTGAAGAATTTATATAATTACATAAAATGAAATTCTTTATAACACTCAGAATGACAATTATTAAAACATAAAATGAAAATCTTACTCACAGGAACCACAGGTTATATAGCAAAACGCTTGGCGTTACAATTGCTAGAAGACGACCATGAATTGGTTTGTTGTGTAAGAGACATGGAGCGTATACCCGACGAAATTGAAGAAAACCCAAAGTGTACCTTTATAAAAGTCGATTTTCTAAAACCAGAACTAGCAAAAATTCCATCTGATATTGATGCAGCATACTACCTCATCCACTCCATGTCTAATTCTACTAATGACTTTGAAGAACTAGAAAAAAATTGTGCTCAAAATTTTAAAGATTTAGTTGAGAAAACCAACTGCGAACAAGTTGTATATTTGAGTGGTATAGTCAATGACGATTCACTATCTAAACATCTTAAATCTCGTTTACAAGTTGAAAACACTTTAAAATCTAAAGTTTATTCATTAACAACATTCAGGGCAGGAATAATAGTAGGTAGTGGTAGTGCTTCTTTTGAAATCATAAGGGATATTGTTGAGAAATTACCATTTATGATTACTCCAAAATGGTTAAATACAAAAACACAACCTATAGGTATTAGAGATGTTCTTAACTTTTTATCAAATGGGCTTGGAAATGAAAAACTATATAATAAGTCTTATGATATTTTTGGTCCTGAAATATTGACTTATAAGGAGATGCTTTTACAATTTGCAGAAGTAAGAGACCTCAAGCGACATATCTTAACCTTACCCGTATTAACTCCAAATTTATCCTCTTACTGGCTTTATTTTGTAACATCAACATCTTTTCAATTAGCATCAGCATTGGTAAATAGTATGAAGGTCGAAGTTATAGGTAAAACAAGTGACATAAATCAAATTATTGGTGTTAAGCCAATGAATTATAAAACTGCGGTAAATCTAGCTTTTCAAAAAATTGAACAAAACTCAGTCGTTTCTAGTTGGAAAGATGCTGTAAGTAGTGGTGTTTTTAAAGACCAGTTATCAAAACACATAGAATTACCACATTATGGTTGTTTTAAAGATATCCGTACTCGCGATGTAAAAGATGAAAACTATACTATAAATCGCATTTGGAGTATTGGTGGCAGAAATGGCTGGTATAGCTTTAACTGGCTTTGGAAAACAAGAGGCTATGTTGATAAACTTTTCGGCGGAGTTGGGTTACGTCGTGGTCGCACACATGACACCTATCTAGAACCCGGAGACCCATTAGATTTTTGGCGTGTATTATTTGCAGATAAAGATGAAAAACGCTTACTACTTTTCGCCGAAATGAAACTTCCTGGTGAAGCTTGGCTAGAGTTCAAAATTGTTAAAAATAAACTCTATCAACGCGCAGTTTTTAGACCAAAAGGCGTTTGGGGGCGCTTGTATTGGTATTCGGTTTTACCCTTTCATGCCTTTGTATTTAAAGGTATGATTAATGCCTTGATTGATAAAAAGTAAGTGCCAAAAGGAATAAAGAAAAAACATCTACCATCAAAAATTTGCCCAGTTTGTGATAGACCCTTCACATGGCGAAAGAAATGGGAACGTGATTGGAACAACGTTAAATATTGTAGCGAAAAATGCAAGAGACAGAAAACATGAGTTTAGTTTGGTTTAGAAACGATTTAAGAATTCAAGATAATCATGTTTTAGCGACAGCTATCAAAAACAATGAAAAAGTTATCGCAGTATATTGTTTTGACCCCAAATATTTTGAAATCAACAAATATGGTTTCAAGATTACAGAAAAGTATAGAGCAAAATTCTTAATAGAAACTGTTTCAAATTTAAAACAGCAACTTGCACAATTGCATATAGATTTATTGGTTTATTACGATTTACCAGAAACCACAATCCCAGAAGTTTGCCAGACTTTCAACATTACGGATATATACCTTCAAGAAGAATGGACCAAAGATGAACGTGTCACAGAAAATGCTGTAAAAGAAAAAATATCGGACGTCAGATTTCATTCCATTTACAACCAGTTTTTGTATCATCCCGAGGATATAAACTTTGAAATAAAAAACACACCACAGGTTTTCACCGTTTTTAGAAAAAAACTGGAAAAGTATGTAGATATTCGCGAAGAAGTGACTATAGAAACACTTCCAAATTCAAACAGAATAGAAAACAATACTACTATTCCAAGCCTAGAAGATTTAGGCTTTAAAGATTTTGAAAATGATCCACAGACTGCATTCCCTTTTAAAGGTGGTGAGACAGAAGCCCTAAATCGTTTAAAGGATTATTTCTTTAATACAAAAAAATTAGGATTCTATAAAAAAACCAGAAATGGTTTAGTTGGTTTAGACTACAGTTCAAAATTTTCTCCATGGTTGGCAAACGGAAGTATTTCAGTACGGACAATTTATTGGCAGGTTAAAAAATTTGAAAAAGAACACGTTAAAAATCAATCAACGTATTGGTTAATATTTGAGTTAATTTGGCGTGATTATTTTAAATACGTTTCTCTAAAGCATGGCAGCCAGATATTTAAATTAGAAGGAATTTTGCATAAAACTTACAATTGGAGCACCAACAAAAATCTAATCGAAAAATGGATTAATGGCGAAACCAAATCCGATTTTGTAAATGCCAACATGATAGAACTCAAAGAAACGGGTTGGATGAGTAATCGAGGACGACAAAACGTAGCCTCATATTTTGCTAAAGAGCTTAAACTCGATTGGCGCATTGGCGCAGCTTATTTTGAATCACTCCTACTCGACTTTGATGTACATAGTAACTTTGGAAATTGGATGTATGTTGCCGGTGTTGGTAATGACCCAAGAGATAGAAAATTCAATGTCGATTTGCAGGCGGAACGTTACGACGCAAATGGAAAATTTAGACGCATGTGGTTACAACCAAACTTATTTTAGAATTGTAAATTAAAAAAGGTTTCTACTGCGCTCGACCATACATAAAAAAGCAAACAATTGAATACAAAAGAAATCCACATCATATTTCCGCATCAACTCTTCAAAAACACACCCGTTTTAGAGGAAATCGATAACGTCCTTTTGGTTGAAGAATACTTGTTTTTTAACCAACATAAATTTCACAAACAAAAGCTAGCATTTCATCGTGCAAGCATGAAAGCCTATGCTAATTATTTACGGTCAGAAGATAAAAACGTGACTTACATCGACGCCACAGATAAACGAAGTGATATTAGAATCCTTTTACCACATCTTAATGAAGAAGGTACAGAAATAGTTCACCTTATCAATCCTACGGATAATTGGTTAGAAAAGCATATTAACAACGTCTCGAAAAATTTAAAGATTAAATGGTACCACAACCCACTATTTATTAATACCAAGGAAGACTTATCGTCATTTTTTAAGCCTTCAAAAAAGAAATTTTTTCAAACATCTTTTTATAAAAATGAACGTAAAAATCGAAATATTTTAATGAATGGCAATGAGCCAGAAGGTGGAAAACTGACTTTTGATTCTGAAAACCGTAAAAAATATCCAAAAGATAAAACACCGCCAAATATTCATTTTCCTGATAAAACCAAATACCATAAAGAAGCCGACGAATACATTAAAGACAACTTTGATAACAACTATGGCGAACTTAATGACTTTATTGTATATCCTATTAATTTTGAATCTGCTGAAGCTTGGCTAGAACAATTTTTTGAGTATCGCTTTCATGAGTTTGGTGCTTATGAAGACGCCATTGTAAAAGAAGAACACTTTCTTAATCACAGTTTGTTATCACCTTTAATAAACGTTGGCCTTCTAAACCCAATGGATGTTATTGAGAAAGGTATTGAATATGCTCATACAAATGATGTTCCAATCAACTCAACAGAAGGCTTTGTTAGGCAAATATTAGGTTGGCGCGAATTTATTCGTGGCGTTTATGAAGTCAAAGGCACAGAAGAACGCACCAAAAATTTCTGGGGTTTTAAAAGAAAAATGCCAAAAGCATTTTATGACGGCACAACAGGGATAAAGCCTATTGACGACGTGATTAAAAAAGTTAACAAAACTGCGTATGCACATCATATCGAACGTTTGATGATTTTAGGAAACTTTATGGTGCTTTGCGAATTTGACCCTGACGAGGTATACCGATGGTTCATGGAATTATTTATTGATGCATACGATTGGGTAATGGTACCAAATGTTTACGGCATGAGTTTATATGCTGATGGTGGCCTAATGTCTACAAAACCATATATCAGTAGCAGTAATTACATCAAGAAAATGAGTAATTACGGTAAAGGTGATTGGCAGCAAACTTGGGATGGCTTGTTCTGGTCATTTATGGATAAACATCGTGACTTCTTTGCGGGTAATCCTAGGCTAGGCATGCTATTAGGTAATCTGGACCGTATGAATAAAGAAACTTTAGAAGGACATTTTGATGCTGCAGAAGCATTTTTTGAAAAGCTAGATAATGTATAAAGAAAAAGAGCATATTAATGTCGTTTGGTTTAAGCGAGATTTAAGACTTCAGGATAATGAAGCGATTACGAATGCCCTAAAATCAAAAAAACGCACACTACTACTCTATGCTTTTGAAAATATATTACTCAATAATGACCATTACAGCGAACGTCATTTTAACTTTATAAAAGAATCACTCCGAGATTTAAATCATCAATTAATACCTTACAATACAAAGGTCCTGGCAATTAATTCTGATATTATTAGTGCTTTTAATAATTTACAAGAGTTTTATAAAATAGATTATGTTTTTTCTCATGTAGAAACAGGGATTTTAGTTACTTATAATCGAGATAAAGAATTTAAACACTATTGCCATAATAACGTCATCAATTGGATTGAGAATAAAAACAACGGGGTTACGCGTGGTTTAGTTAATAGAAACGATTGGTTTGAAAGTGTAGAAACTTACATGCAAAAAGAACTAGAGAATTTTCAACCTAAATCGCATCAGTTTATTGAGCTTTCAGAGATTGTAAAACTAGAATCAGTTTTTTCTGTAACCAATTTAGAAACACCCAAGGAAGCACCATTTCAAAAAGGTGGAAGTACTACAGCTTGGAAATACGCTAATACTTTTTTTGATAATCGACATGAAAACTACATGTTTCATATATCACAACCAGAAGCTTCTCGCAGCAGTTGTAGTCGCTTATCACCTTATCTAGCTTGGGGAAATGTATCTATTCGTCAAATATTCAAAAAAGGTCAGGTTATAAAATTACAATCTAAAAACAAACGCCATATTGGTGGTTTTTTATCTAGACTACGTTGGCAAACGCATTTTATTCAAAAATTTGAAATGGAACATACCATGGAAAACGCAAGCGTCAATAAAGGCTTTCATAAACTCAAAAAAAGCATATCAGAAAAGTATCAAAAAGCATGGAGAGAAGGACAAACTGGATTTCCGCTTGTTGATGCAAGTATGCGCTGTTTAATAGAAACTGGTTATGTAAATTTTAGAATGCGTGCAATGCTAGCTTCATTTTTTACACACATACTTTGGCAGCCTTGGCAAGATGCATCTGCACATTTGTCACAACAATTTTTAGATTTCGAACCGGGTATTCATTTCCCTCAATTGCAAATGGCAGCCGGAGAAACAGGTATAAATACGCTCCGTATTTATAATCCAACAGCTAATAGTATAAAACATGACCCAGATGCAACCTTCATAAAAAAATGGGTACCAGAATTAGCGCATTTAGACACACATTTTATTCATGAGCCTTACTTAATAACGCCAATGGAATCTGCTTTTTATAATTTTGAATTAGACAAAGACTATCCGAAACCTATTGTAAACATTAAGGAAAACCGCAAACGAGCAAGCGATATTTTATGGAACATGAAAAAAGATGCTGACATTGTTCGTGAAAGTTTTAGAATATTAAAACGACATACACTTCAAGACAGAAACCGCATGTTAAGAACGGATTAATCATCTATTTTAATATTCTATTTCCTACTATCATAATTCTCTGTTAATTTTTGTTTAACTAACATGTAAAAAATTTAAACATTTGTAAATTTGAGTAACTATGATACTCAATACTACACATTTTAATAAAGAACATAAGCAAATAATTGCTGACCTAGTTGGCAGTGAATTTTCCTTGGTACAAAAGTTGAAGATGAAAGGTGTAGGTTCTAAACGCATGATTATTGACAATGTAAGTCCAAATATGAATTCAATAATGAATATCGTTTCAGACTTAAACTATGGCAACATCGAATTAAGACCTAAAGGTATATTAATACTTATAAATCAAGGTTTAAAAAACTTTACTTGGGTAATCCCTTATTATCAATTAGTACTATATAAAACAAATGGGTCTAGCATTCATGCACAAGGAAAATTTGTGCATTTCAGAGATAACAAAACATTTAGGGAAAATAAAAAATTTTTTGACAGACTTTTAGACGAAAAGGTAAAATACGATATGGAATTTTCCATGCCTATGTAATATGGAATTAACAGAAAGAAACATAGACCGTATCATAGAAATGGCATGGGAAGACCGTACGACATTTGATGCTATAAGATTTCAGTTTGGTTTAAAAGAACAAGAAGTCATTAACCTAATGCGACGAGAAATGAAGCCTAGCAGCTTTAGAATGTGGAGAGAACGCGTGCAAGGCAGAGCCACAAAACATAGAAAAAAAAGAAATTTTGAAGAAGGCAGATTTAAATGCTCGAGGCAAAAATCAATATCAAATAACTCTATATCAAAACGATAAACCGTGCTTTGATTTAAGCTTGGAGTACTTAAAGCCAGCACATTAAAAAGATTTCATGAAAACAGAAACTTTAACAAAAAAAAACAGTCATACATTAAATGGTTTCAGTATCGAAGATATTGGTGACGACCATTTATTTACAAGTCTAGACACACCAATGAAGCCAAATGCTTTTGACATGTCTGACAAAGAAAAGAAAGAGCGTATCGCCATTTTATTTTCAGAAATAATGGATGTTTTAGGTTTAGACTTAACGGATGATTCCTTACAAGGAACACCAGATAGAGTTGCTAAAATGTATATAGAGGAAATATTTTCTGGATTAGACCCAAAAAACAAACCAAAAGTGGCTTTGTTTGACAACAAGTACCAGTATAACCAAATGTTGGTTGAAAAGGATATAACTTTCTATTCAAATTGTGAGCACCATTTTGTACCAATTATTGGAAAAGCACACGTGGCTTATATCTCATCAGGCAAAGTCATAGGTTTATCAAAACTAAACAGAATTGTTCAATATTACGCTAAACGTCCACAAGTACAGGAACGTTTAACGCAACAAATAGCTCATGAGTTAAGAACCGTTTTAGGAACAGAAGATGTAGCTATAATAATTGATGCAAAGCACTTATGTGTATCATCAAGAGGTGTAAAAGATGATACGTCTTCTACAGTGACAACATATTATGGTGGTGCGTTTAATACGCCAGAAAAAATTAACGAACTTCAAAACTATATAAATAATTAATTATGGATATTTTAAACAGAGCCGTTGAATTCGAAAACAGAAAGTTTTCATTCAAAACTACAAGTGACAGAATTGTAGCCGCAAGAGAAGCTAAAGAATTAATTCTTGGTGTAAATGAAGTCTACAAACAAAAAAAGGATGCTAAATTAATGGAGTTAATGAAGCGTCTTACTCTTATAAAACAAAAAATTGAAAAACGCTTAAAAGGACGTCCACTGACGGCAGCATAATATGGGCAAATATTTAATTGTAGGTGGTAGCAAAGGCATTGGTAATGCCATTGTAAATACCCTATTAGTAAACCATGAGGTTATAAACATAAGCCGTTCTCAACCTGAGAATTCTCACAACAATCTAACGCATTACAATTGTGATGTTATTAATGATGAGTTGCCAGAGATTGAGAATGCCGATGGTTTGGTGTATTGTCCTGGTAGTATAAATTTAAAACCCATCAACAGGTTAAGTATAGATGACTTCAAAAACGATTTTGAAATCAATGTTTTGGGTGCCGTGAAAACTATCCAAAAGTATTTACCAATTCTTAAAAATGGTACTAATCCTTCAGTGGTGTTTTTTAGTACAGTTGCTTCAGATATGGGGATGCCATTTCATTCTTCTGTTGCAGCATCAAAATCTGCTGTAGAAGGTCTAACAAAATCGTTAGGAGCAGAATTAGCACCAACCGTGAGAGTTAATGCTATTGCACCTACGGTGACAGATACAGAATTAGCATCAAAATTATTGCGCAATGACCGTATGGTTGAAAATATGAAGGAACGTCACCCACTTAAGAAATACTTACAACCACAAGAAGTGGCTGATATGGCTACATTTTTATTATCTGATAAGGCAGCATCACTTTCAGGTCAAGTATTTAAGATGGATTGTGGGATAACGAGTTTAAAAATATAATATATGAACCCACTAAAAGCCTTTGTAGGCACTTTAACAGTAACAGATGATACTATTAAACAAAATGCGACAGAATCTATATATGGCATTGCTATCAACACTTTACAAGGTCATCCGATTAATTTATCCGAGTTCGAGGGCAGAAAAATCTTATTTGTAAATGTAGCTTCAAAATGTGGATTTACACCCCAGTACAGGGATTTACAGAAATTAAGTGATACTTACGACAACTTAGTTGTAATTGGTATTCCTTGTAATCAATTTGGAAAACAAGAGCCCGGAACTTCGGAAGAAATCACAGAATTTTGCAAAGTTAACTATGGTGTTTCTTTTCTAATAACTGAAAAGGTTGATGTCAAAGGAAGTCAACAACATCCGCTGTATTCATGGTTAACTAAAAAGTCAATTAACGGAAAACAAAATTCTTCGGTTAAGTGGAACTTTCAGAAATATTTGGTAGATGAAGATGGCGAATTTTTAGACTACTTCTACTCTATTACTAAACCAACCAACTCACGTATTACCTCATATTTAAAATAAAATTATGTTCGGTCTTTTTAAAAAAACATCAGAAATAGATAAGCTTCAAAAGCAATACGAAAAGTTAATGGCAGATTGGCACAAACTATCGACTACTAACCGTGCTGCCAGTGATGAAAAGTATTCAGAAGCCGAAAAAGTTTTAACTAAAATTGAAGCTTTAAAATCCTAAATTTTGAAAAAAGGATATTACTTCTTAATATTCCTCATTATTAATTTTGGTGGGCTCGGACTAGGAAGCTGGCTAATGGACGGTGGTTCTACAGGAGATTGGTATAACAATCTTAATAAAGCACCATGGACACCACCAGGTTGGGTTTTTGGAGCAGCTTGGACTAGTATAATGCTACTTTTTTCATGGTATCTGGCTGAACTTTTTCACAATAGAGCTTCCAAATTCCTTTGGGTCCTATATAGCTTTCAGGTAGTTTTAAATGTGAGTTGGAATTGGATTTTTTTCAACCAACATCTCACAATGCTAGGGGTAATTATTATTTTTATCTTAACCTTAGTAATTCTATATTACTTCATAACTTTTAGGAATGACCGACTCAAAACTGCAAAATACTTGCTCCTTCCTTACTTAATTTGGCTCTGTATAGCAACATCCTTAAACGGATACGTTGTTTTCAATAACTAGCTAAAAAATAATGAAAATATATACATTACATCAATCACAAAAACTACCGATTGGCTTGAGCCAAGCTTGGGAATTTCTTTGTAATCCTGCTAATCTTGAAAAACTTACACCTTCAGAAATGAATATGAAAATAATTTCTGGAGCAGACCGACCAATGTATGCCGGTCAAGTTTTACAATATAGTGTAACACCTTTAGCAGGTATTAAAACCAAATGGGTGAGTGAAATTACACAGTACGAGCACAAGAAGTATTTTGTAGACTTACAACTCTACGGACCTTATGCCTTATGGCATCATAAGCATTTTGTACATGAAATTGAAGGTGGTGTTGAAATGGAAGACATTATAGACTATAAAGTGCCATTCGGTATTTTAGGTCAGCTTGTACATCCATTTTTGGTAAAGCCAAAATTAGAAGCCATCTTTAACTACCGAAAAGAGCAATTGGAGTCGCTTTTTGGCAAGTACTAGATTCCTAAAGCATAGTTAAGCACACAACTTTATAAAATTAATTAAATGAATCAACCCATTAACATATTCTGGTTTAGACGTGACTTAAGATTAGACGATAATGTAGGTTTTTACGAAGCCCTAAAAGGAGACTGTCCCGTAATGCCAATCTTTATATTCGATACTGAAATTTTAGATAAACTACCAGAAGACGATGCTCGAGTGACATTTATTCACGAGACATTGCAAAGTATGCGACAAACGGTACAAGACGAGTATGGAAGTAGCATAGCGATGTACAATGGCAAACCACTAGAAATATACAAGAAACTTGTTGATGAATATGAGATTAAAACAGTCTATACAAATCATGATTACGAACCTTATGCAACGCAACGCGACAAAGAGATTAAGCATTTTTTAGAATCAAAGAATATTGGGTTTAAAACCTTTAAAGACCAAGTAATTTTCGAAAAAGATGAAGTCGTTAAAAAAGACGGTGACCCATATGTGGTTTACACACCATACATGCGTACTTGGAAAGAGAATTTTAAAGAATATAATTTTAAAATACACTACACCAATGACTACTTAAATAACTTGGTAGACCATTCTCGCTTGCCAAACCTAAGCTTGTCAGATATTGGTTTTACAAAATCATCACAAGAGATTACACCTTACGACGTTACACCAACTTTAATTCAAGAGTACGAAGAAACTCGTAATTTTCCTGCTAAAGACAATACATCTAGACTTGGACCTCATCTTCGTTTTGGAACAGTAAGTCCACGTAAGATGATGAAAAAGGCCATGAATGAAGACAATGAAACTTTTATGAAAGAGTTAATTTGGCGTGAATTTTTCATGCAAATTCTCTGGCATTTCCCACATACCAAAGACAAAGCCTTTAAAGCCAAGTACGATAGGATTGAATGGCGAAACAATGAAGATGACTTTAAAAAATGGTGTGACGGAAAAACAGGATATCCACTGGTTGACGCTGGTATGCGCCAATTAAACAAAACCGGATTTATGCACAACCGTGTCCGTATGCTCGTTGGTAGTTTTCTATGCAAACACTTATTAATCGATTGGCGTTGGGGTGAAGCTTATTTTGCTGAAAAATTACACGATTACGAAATGGCTAGTAATGTAGGTAACTGGCAATGGGTAGCAGGTTCTGGTGTAGACGCAGCACCATATTTCAGAATATTTAATCCTACAACACAAATAGATAAATTTGATAAGAATAGAGTTTACATAAAACAATGGGTTGACGATTTTGATACCGACAGTTATCCAGATAAAATGGTAGACCACAAAGAAGCACGCGAACGTTGTTTAGAAACATATAAAGCTGCTGTGAGTTAGACATTTATAAAATAAGTTGAGAATTACACAATAAAACAAAATATAATACGTTACTTAAATAAGGCAGGAGTGTCTTCAAAGGAATAACCATTTCAAAAACAATTCAAAAAGCTCTGATTTTCAGGGCTTTTTATTTTTATATAATAAGAAAAAAACTAAGCATTAAAAGTGTTAAAAACGCAATAACGACTAAATTTCCTAATCGAAAATTCAACTCGTTTAGCCAAATTAGATACGTTAATGGTAAGTACTCTCAAATTTTCTTTTTACACTGACGTTTAGACAAATAGATAGGAGTAGTAATCATATAAGGATACACAACAAATCCTAAAAGTAAATTATGCCAACACATATTAATCCAAAATTACCAATGCGTAACAAAGAGGTTACAAAAGAGTTTTATTTAAATACGTTGGGATTTAAAGAGGTTGGAGATTACGGAAATTATTTAATGGTAAAAAAAGATAAAATAGAAATTCACTTCTTTGAATTCAAGGAGCTTGAACCAAAAGAAAATTATGGTCAAGTTTATATTAGAACTGATAATATCGAGGATTTATATCAAATATTGCTAGACAATCAAACCAGTATCCTTCCAAATGGATTATTACAAACGAAACCTTGGGGATAAAAGGAATTTGCCATACTTGACTCAGATGGTAATTTATTAACGTTTGGTCAGAGTGTTTTTATTAGTTTTCTGATAATAGTTTTACAATATTCAATCGATATTCTTAGTCTTTTCATTTAATTCAACGGTTCCGTTCAACAGGAGTTTTTATTGTTCGTCCTGCTGACGCAACGAAAACTTAGTTGTTGTAGTGTGTTATTTTTTAATCATTTTCTTTACTATTGATTCATCTTCACTATTTGTTAAACGAATAAAATATACTCCACTATTAAGATTTGACATATCAATTGTGTCGTTATTTCTAATATTATCATATGACATAATTAGAGTTCCATTAATGTTAATTACAGATACAGAAAAAGTTTCAGAAGAATTCGATTTTATTCTAAATTTGTTTACAACTGGGTTAGAGAAAATGTTAGATATTTTGATGTTCTCATCATTAATACTTAATACATTTGAATAAAAAACACGACTTTCTCCATTTGGGAAATTAAAATCATTTAACTCTTGCCAAATAAAATTGTTTATGGTTGTTAGATTATTTCGTATTGTAGAATGTATTATATTAGAAGGCATATAAGTGGCTGGAACTTCTTGTTCATATAAGGCCATATATGTAATCAATCCTGCCAAGAAATAGGTATTTGCTCTACCATGAGGAGCAGAATCCTCATACAACTCATCAAAAGGTATTGGGCTAGGAAGAATTTGAGTGTATATTTGACTTATAATTTTCCCCACAGGAATCAATTTAACATTTAATAATGGTCTTTGAGCAATATAAGCATCTTGATATTGTATCCACCAATTGTCAAAAGTTCCTGTATTTCCTATTGTAACACTATGAAAATCGTCTATCTCAGTTTGGGTAGGTACTGTTGGAGGAAATGTACTAGCCGTATTCATTTCTGGCCAATTTCCATAAATATAATATCGCATGTCCGGTATTTCATTATTTGTCCAATCAAAAAGCGTTACAGTATTGTTAACAATTGATCTTTCCATGGGGTCTGATAGATCTGGATTTGTAGGCAAAACCCATTGAATAAAATTCGCTGCGGTCACTATAATAGTATTGATATTCGAACTTGAGAAAGTTTGACCAGTAGAAGAATCCCACGGAGTGGCAACTCCTGAATACCCCAAATTATCGGATGGAGGAAGATTATCTACATGGTTTGGGATTTGTCCAAATTGGCCCGTAAAAGCAAATGTGTTTGTTGCACTTTGCGCAATTTCATTTACCCAATATGGGGTTGCAGTTTCACTATTTGGTACTGGAATTAATGGCGGATTATGGTCAATCAGACTGTGTACAAATCCATAAAGTTGTATATCGTTTACCTGAGCATGCAAATTTTGAAAAGAATTAAAAAATAATCCTAAAATAATAACTTGAATTCAACCAATAAACGCAACTTTTAAGGAGTTTTTTTTATAGCAATTTTTCAGAAAAAAGAAGGGAACAAATTCCCTTCTCCTTCTGATGGATATTTAGCTATATTGTTCTCCGTCAAAAA